>JBGUEF010000236.1:0-5657 GCA_041821485.1 Deltaproteobacteria bacterium | reverse complement strand
AGGGCGCTGCTCATCGCGGTCTTGATTGGTGTCTTCGTCTACACGTTCATGCCGAGTTGTGCATTCCTCGCCGATGCTGACGACACGCTCTGCCACGCGCTCGCTGCCGCCGAAGCCGGCCTGGTCGACTGGCCAGACGACGAGCGCTGGTACAACGACCCCGGCGGCGGGTGCGGTGTGTTCGACCAATTCATGGTGTGCCCCTGGTGGTCGAGCCAAGCTGACCGTGACTATCTGGATGGCTTCGGCATCGCGCAGGGTCACGATTGGGGGCACATGGGCCGCCAAAACATGACGACCTTCGACGAGAAGACACTCGAAGTAGATACGCCACTCGCGCGCACCTACAACGCGTACTCGAACTTGGTCTATGCAAACCTCGAAGGCGCCGACCTCGACAGGGGGCACTCGCTCGGTGACTTCGAATACTATGACACGTTCCTCAAATGGTCCTCGGCCTACGTCACGCAGAAGACCTATCGAATCAATGCCAATTGTAGTCGCAGCTGTCAGACGGTGGAGAGCCACAGCTGCGTCATTGCCAACACGACGACCGGCCCCTTCCGCAACGACTACATCGATCTCTACCAAACCTTCTACTACGACATCGATTCGGTTTGGCGCGCATCGACCATCGTACACGAGGTTCGGCATGCACGAGATCAGGTCCTTCATGGCGGCGGCACTGGCTGCCCTCGAAAGTCGGCCTGTGACCGAAGATGGTCGACAGGGGGAGCAAACACCTACGAGATGCTCTGGCTTGCGGCCTACTACTGGACCCCCGAAGACCATCCGTTCATCACGGCTGCGCGGCGCGCGAGGGCCCAGGCCCTGTTTGAGACGCTGCGCCATGGCTCGTTCGACGACCCGGTCCAATGGGACCTTGCAAGCCTGGCGCTCATCAACGAGATTCCGGAGTTCTTCGTCTATCAGGCGGCATGCTCCGAGGACCCGAACAACCCTCACCGTTGCCTATACCTGGCAAACTAGGAGGCAAGTATGACTCGACGAAAGATTGGTCGATCGCTGCTGGTAGCGGGCGCCGTTTGCGGCGCATTGGTGCAAGTCGGCTGCAAGACGGAGGAACAGCCCTCGGCCGTCGTCGGCGACTACACGTTCTCGCGCGATTTCGACGGGGAGCGACGCGTCCTCCGCATCGAGCCATCCCCGGAGCAGCCCGCGGAGTGCATGCTGACCGACCTGCCTGCAGACGGAGGTGCGCGCTGGAAAGAAAGCATGCTCGATCCGGCGATCCATCGCGCGTTGCTCGACTTGCTCTTCGATGAAGCTCGATTCCCTCACTATGAAGCAGACACGACCGCCTCGGCGGTTGCAGAGAAATTCGTCTGCAGCACGCGCCTCGGCGAGTCGGAGTTTTGTTACGTTCCACAGGTCGTCGTGGCCGGACTGAGCTCACCGTGGCGCTTCGGGCTACAGCCGGAGGTGACGCTCTCCGAGCAGAGCCAAGAGCTCATCGACGAATTCCTGTCAGCACACGAGGCATGCTGGAAGATGACCGAAGGGCTCTAGGCCAGCAGGTCGAAACGAGCGCAGTAGCTCGCGAAGCGCTCATGAATTGCGGCCGGGTCGAGGCCGAATCCTTCGGTCGTGTGGATGTGACGAGCGCTTCCTCTTTCTCGTTTGGCTCGCATGTATTCCCGCATGGCGGTCCGCGCCTCGTCGCCGAGCTCCATACCAAGCGTGCGGTAGGCCTCGGCAATCGTTCCAACGGGATCCTGGCTCAGATCTGGCGCTCGGACGTGCGCGACTCGTCCAGCCGGGAGCCGGTCCAGGGTCGCGACCGCAGGTTCGAGCAGCCTCATCATGTAGCTGTCGGACAGTTCAGCCCCGATCGCATGAGCGTCGACATCGCTGCTGAAGACCGATCTCGCATATGCGTGCAGGCTGCAGATCGAGGTCAAGGTCTCGACTGGGTCCCGGTGAATGAACACGAAGCGTGCATCGGGGAACACCTCCAGAATCGAGTCGATGAAGAAGGTGTGCGTAGGGTCCTTGAGAACGAAGCGCGTTCCGTGGGGGCGGTGGCGATGCACCAGTTGCAGCTGGCGGCGGTGGTGGCGGTAGGCGATCGTCGCGTCCTGCGCGAGGAGCCAGTCGACGTAGCCGCCGACCCGGTATTGCACGTTGAACTGCGGTGTCCGAAAGACGTTGGTGAACATCCCACGGCACTCGTCGGTTTGGCGTGCGTCCATCGGGTGGATCGCCCTGATGCTCGGCGAGATGATGTCGGCGAGCATGAGCGTCCTGGCGAGCTTGCGCTGCCTGGGTTCTGGGCCCTCGGGGGTGTGCACAGGGTCGAAGCTTTCCCAGTGGGGGAGGGTGCGGTTGTCCGGGTCTTCGCCGAGCAGCCGGTGCAGAATCGTCGTCCCGCTGCGAAACAGACCCAGCACGAAGACCGGGGTTGGGAGCTCGGTTTGCTCCGTGTTCGGTGCTTCGCGCAGCGCTTGCTCGACCCGAAGATGCGTCGCGGCCATGCGTGTGCAATCGATCCAGGCCGCAATCTTGCCGACGAAGTTGAGCGCCGCGTCCTCGTTCAACGACTGCGTGAGCGCGGTGAGCGCAGCTCTGGTTTCTGGGGTGGGGTCGCCCGCGGCGGGGTTCAATCGCTGAGCGCGCTCCCAATAGCTGTCGGCTGATGGGCGACCCACCGGCTCAAACGATCCGCCGATCGCGTTCACCGCGCGGACCCACCAAGGATGCGAGTCGCAGGCCTGGGTGAACTGGGGAACACATGCCTCGGGCCGCTGCCTGACCTGGATCGGTGCCGGGATCCCGAGCTCGAGCGCGGCCGACGTGGGCGGGTACTGGGACTGGCGGCTCATGCGGATCTGCCCCTAACAAACCATGCTTGGCGATCTGCGCGTAATTTTCGGCGTTTACCGTCCCCCAAAATCGCGTGACGGTTTGCTTCTGGGGGCGTAAAGTCGGTTTGAAGACTCGATGCAAATCCTAGCCAAAGCCGTGACCGCCATCGCGCTGACGCTTGTCCTCGGCGCCGCGCCTGTTTTGGCCGACGCTCCCGTCGAGGATGGGGCCGTCGTGACGATCAACACGCTCGGAACGACTCCCGAGTACCCGGTTCTCACTAGAGGCCAGGTCGTGCTCATCAACGCGCAACGATTCGTAGTCACCCGGGAGCCCCTTCCGGCCGCCAAGGTCGCAGAGGCGCCTCCGGCACCGCAGGCGAGCGAGGTCGATAGGCCCACCGCACCTCGGGCCGGCGCGGTCTGGGTCGAAGCGCACTGGATCTACGGGCCCACCGGCTTCTCCTGGGTCGCTGGCCGCTACGTTGCACCAAGAGCCGGGCACGTCTTCGTCCCACCACGCTGGGCGTCACTCGACGGTCAGCACTTCTTTTTCACCGGCTTCTACGTTCCCTACGGCGTGTACGTGCGCAGTCACTTCAACCGCTACTACTACAGCGGCATGCCGAACAATCAGTCACGACGGACCCAGGGCCCATATTGGCCAATCGGTGCGCCGACTCGCGCCAACAGCGCGCTCACGAGCGCGCACGCGCGAGACCCGTACTGGCCGATCGGCGTTCGTCGCTAGGCGCTGAGGCCGCTCAAAGGTCCCTGACTGTACTGCGGGACGCCGAAGGTGCTCACAGGCTTGCCCATGGCATGCGTCAGCGAGACCAGGAGCTTGCCGTGCGGTTCACCGCCAAAGTCGACGTGCTGCCCCGTGTTGAAGTAGCCCTGGCAGCCGCCAGCGAGAATGAACGGGATGTCGCGGCGCGTGTGACTGTTGCCCTGGCCAAGCTCGTTGACCCAAACCACCACCGTGTTGTCGAGCATGGTGTTGTCGCCCTCTTGGATACCGTCCATCAGGCCGAGCAGGTAGGCGAACTGCTCCGAATACCATTTGTTGATCTCGAGGAGGTCTGCTTTCGCGCTTTCGTCACTGTCATCGTAGTGCGATAGGCCATGATGACCCTCGTCGTAGAGCTGAGGGACCCAGTTGAACCGCACGCCGCTCACCGACCGCGACCATTGGAGCGACGCAACCCGCGTGAGGTCGCAGGCGAGCGCCATGACCAGCATGTCCATCTGCGCCTTTCCAGTCGCGGGATACATGTCGTTCTGCGCGAAGCTGCCGCCAGGAAGGCTCAGCTCCGGGCTGCTGCAGGCCTCGCCGAAATTGGTGGTGACCGCTAACCTGCTCTCCAGATCGCGGATCGACTGCAGATGCTTATCGAGCTTCTGCTTGTCCTCGTAGCCCAGGCGATTCTGAAACGCGGCATGGTCTTCCATCACCGCGTCGAGGATGCTTTTGCGGCGCCGCTGAATCAGCTTGAGAGCAAAGGGGTCCGACTCGATCTCGCTGAAGAAGTCGGTGAAGTTCTGGTTCGGATCTTCGCGAGGTGGCACCGGTTGATCGGGAGCGGAGTACGACATCCGTGACCAGACCGACGAGCTCTTGACCTGCACGCCGAGCTCGAGTGACTTGAACTTGGTGACGACGTCCTTCGCGATCTCGTCCGCGATGTACTGGTCCACCGACTGACCACCGCCCCAGCCCACGTATTGCTCGTTGCCCGCGTCGCAATTACCTTCGCAGAACAGGGTTCCAGGAAGAATCTCCGCGTTGGTGAGCACGCAGGCCATGCCCGTCTGGTGCCCATCGCCGATCGAGTCGTAGGCCACATCCTGGTCGACCCCGTCGAGGAAGATCAGCTTGTTCGAGAATGGTGCCATCGCTGCATGCAGCGGGTGACCGCTCAGATCCATGTTGGCGGGCGGGCTCCAGATGTCTTGCCGCGTGCCGTTCGCCGTAAACCAGAAGACGATGCGCTTCGGTGCCGCGCCGGTTTGCGCCGCCGTGGTCCGCGGCATCATGGCGTCCAGCATCGGCAACCCGATGGCTACCGTGCCGCCGAAGAGCGTGCCCTTGAGCATCGCGCGCCGCTTCATCCGTTTCACTGGGCACCTCCTGCGTCGCCTTCGAGCTCGACCGCGCGGCGGTAGAGGAATGCGTTTGTCTGCGTGAGCGCCACGAGCAGCGCCCGGACGTTGAAGTTCGAGGAGCGGAACACGTCGTTCAACTGTTCCAAGCTGCAGCTATCTTCCTGCGTCACCGTGCGGTTGTAGGCGAAGCGGAACCACTGCGAGGACACGCATTCCTGCACCTGTGTGCTTCCCGCGAGCGCCGAGGCAAGCTCGATCGCACCGTCGTAGTCCCCATCGATGTCGTCGGTCTGAACGACTTCACCGATCGCATCGATGGCCTTGCCGTTCTGCTGGTCGCGCCACTGCCCGACTCCGTCGTAGTGCTCGAAGATGAAGCCAATCGGATTCATCAAGGTGTGGCACCCGGCGCAAGCAGGATTGGCGCCGATCTCCTCGAACTGCTCCTTGGTGGTCTTATTCGGGTCGAGCTGAGGCGGCTCGATCACCAGGTCGTTGGGCGGTGGCGGCAAGGTGTTGCACATCAGCTGCTCGCGAACGAACTTCCCGCGGAACACCGGCGAGCTCTGATTGACGTTCGCGTGCGTGGCCATCAGCCCGGCGCTGGTCAGAAAGCCCGCGCGACGGTTCGAGTCGAGTTGCACCTGCCGGAACTCCGACCCTGTCACCGAGTCGAGAACGTCGTCGCCATAAAAGCTTGCGAGCGCTTCGTTCATGAAGCTGAAG
>JBGUEF010000235.1:0-5658 GCA_041821485.1 Deltaproteobacteria bacterium | reverse complement strand
CCCAGGTCCTTCTTCAGCGCTTCATCCGCATTCCCAACCACGATCACCCGATACCCAGTCAGCATCGCCGCTCGGTCGTTGCCTGAGTCGCCGGCGTACACCAGGTGCTCTTCGTCGACGCCCGAGGCGTCGTGGAGGTATCGGACGGCGTAGTCCTTTGCGATGCCCGCGGGGAGCACGTCGAGGAGGCCACGGCCGGAAACCGGATCATGGCTGGCTACGAGATTTACCCTCGCGTGGGCGGCGTCGAGGCGGG
Organism: Deltaproteobacteria bacterium; assembly: GCA_041821485.1. Classification (GTDB taxonomy): domain Bacteria; phylum Myxococcota_A; class Polyangia; order Polyangiales; family Houyiibacteriaceae; genus SG8-38. Next base: position 5,402 of record JBGUEF010000235.1, on the reverse strand, counting down.
ATTGGACGGTTTCTACGAAGGCCTCTGGGCGGCCCCTGGTGTAATAGCTGACCTTGAACTCTGCCTGCTTTTCCTCTTCTTGAAGCTCCAGTCCTTCCACCGTGCCGATCGCGGTGCGGACATCGTCGCCTGCCAGGCCGCCGAGCACGGCCGTCATCGCCTGGCGATACTCGGGGTCGGGCTCGTAGCCTCCGTTCGTCCGTCGATAGACGCTCGTACCGACGTCGCAGACGAACCAATCCGGGGAGGGCAGGCCGATCTCCTCGATCCCTGCTTGCGCTAGGGACAAATGGCGGCCCGTTACGTAGGCGAGGGCCAACTCCTCGCTTGCTTTCATCGCGTCGACCAGCTCAGCGACCTCGCGCAACCTTTGCGCATCTCGTTCGAGTGGAATTAGCGTGCCATCCAGATCTGACGCGAGGAGGTATCGTGTTATGCTCATGCCAACGTGAGCGTAGCGAGGACCGAACGCTCCTGCACCCACGAAGACGTCAGGTAAGACGCCGTGCATCGTTTCCACAACCGACCTGTCATATTCGGCGAGGTTCTCTTCGATCACTTTGCCGACGGCAGCCGTGTCCTAGGGGGGGCGCCGTTCAATGTGGCCTGGCATTTGCGGGGGTTTGGCGCGAATCCGCTGGTGATCAGCGCGGTTGGCGGGGACGCGGAGGGCCGCGAGGTCCTCGAGCGCATGACCAGTTGGGACCTGTCGACGGAGGGCGTGCAGACCGATGCCACGCATCCGACGGGCAAGGTGGCGGCAACCGTCGTCGATGGCGAGAACCGCTTCGAGATCGCCTCGGGCCAGGCCTGGGATTTTGTCCACGCCGATCCTGCAGTGCGGGTCGCATCCGAAGAAGCGCAGGGGCTGCTCTACCACGGGACGCTCGCTCTTCGCGCCGGTGAGAGCTGGAAGACCTTGCGGGCCCTCTGGGACAAGACCGAGGCCCCATCCTTTGTGGACCTGAACCTCCGCGACCCATGGTGGACGAAAGAAAAGGTCGACTGGTGCTTGTCGACGGCGGATTGGATCAAGCTGAACGATACCGAGCTCGCCGAGCTCACCGGAAACCCAACGGGGTCATTCGAACAATGCCGGGACGCGGCACTTGGGCTGGCCCGCGATCACTCGATTCGAGGCGTGATCGTGACCCGAGGTTCGAAAGGGGCACTTTCGGTCGTCGATGGGAAGCGCGTCTTCGAAGCGACGGTGGCGCCGGTCACCAGCATCGTAGATACCGTGGGCGCCGGCGACGCCTTCAGCGCGGTGGTTTGCCTCGGGCTGCTCCACGGCTGGGATCACCAGACGACACTCGACCGCGCGGCGGCGTTTGCTGCGGACTTGTGCGCGATCCGCGGCGCGACGACGCCCGACTTCGCGCTGTACGAGCGGCACCTCGGCCGATGGGCCGAAGACACGAGCGCCGGCTCGATCAGCGCGCCCGGGCCGCAGGCACAGGGTTTGTATGTCCTTTCGCTCACCATCCACGGCCTGGTCCGCGCAACCGAGATCGAGCTTGGGCGCGACGCCGATACCGGCGGGCAGGTCTCCTACGTGGTCGACCAGGCGAGGGCGCTCGCTCACCACCCGGACGTCGAACGCGTCGATGTCGTCACGCGGTTGATTCAGGACCGAAGGGTCGACGAGAGTTATTCGCGGCCGTTCGAGCCGATCTGCAAAGGAGCGCAGATCGTCCGCATTCCATTCGGGCCCCGCCGTTATCTTCGCAAGGAGACACTTTGGCCCCATCTTGATAGTCTCCTCGACCAGCTCACCCGTTACGTCCGTAAGCAAGAGCGCACACCGGACATCATCCACGGACACTATGCAGACGCCGGATACTTAGGTGCGCAGCTCGCGAAGCTGCTCGGTGTGCCGTTTGTGTTCACGGGGCACTCGCTTGGACGCGTCAAGAAGTTGCGGCTCGAGTCGAAAGGCGAGGCCAGCGAGCAGACTTATCGTTTCACGCAACGGATCGAAGCCGAAGAACGAGCGGTCGAGACCGCCGCGCTGGTGATCGCCAGCACACGTCAAGAGGTGCGAGAGCAGTACGAGCTCTACGACCACTACCAACCGGACCGCATGCAGGTCATCCCACCCGGCGTCGACCTCTCGCGCTTCTCTCCGCCAGACGACTCGTGGGCGCGCCCGGTGATCGCCGGCGAGCTCGACCGCTTCCTGACGGATCCTCGAAAGCCCATGGTCCTCGCTCTTGCCCGAGCCGACGAGCGCAAGAACTTCGAAGGGCTGTTGCGCGCCTTTGGCGAAACAGAGGGGCTCCGGGAGATGGCCAACTTGGTCATCGTCGCCGGAAACCGCGACAACATCGCCGAGATGAGCGCCGGGCAGCGCCGCGTCTTGACGCAGATTCTCGCGCTCATCGATCGCTACGACCTCTACGGATCGGCGGCCTACCCAAAGCACCACGACTCCACCGACGTGCCCGAGCTCTACAAGCTGGCCGCGCAGACCAGAGGTCTGTTCGTCAATCCAGCGTTGACCGAGCCATTCGGACTGACGCTGCTCGAAGCCGCCGCGACCGGGCTCCCACTCGTGGCCACGAACGACGGCGGGCCACAGGATATCATCGGCACGTGCAACAACGGAATCCTGGTGGATGCGCTGGACTCCAAGGCTATTGGCGAGGCGATTCGCGATGCGCTGAGCGACCCGGAACGCTGGACGCGCTGGTCCGAGGACGGCCTCGCCGCCGCCCATGACAACTTCTCCTGGGACAGTCACGCGGCCCGCTACGTGCAAGAGGTCACCAAGGTCGTGAAGGGAGCACGCCCCGTTCCCGTGTACCGGCCGGCAACCAGACTGGCGGGCATCGACCGGGTGCTCGTCACCGACGTGGACGACACGCTCACTGGCGACGACGAGGCCCTGGCCACGCTCTTGGAGCGTCTAGAAACGACGGACGCCAAGGCCGGCTTTGGCATCGCCACCGGACGCAATTTGAAGGAAGCGCTCGCGCTCATGGAGGAGCTCGAGGTGGTGCCCGATGTTCTCATCACCGCCGCCGGCACCGAGCTTCACTACGGGAAGCGGCTATTGCCGGACCGTTCCTGGGAACGGCAGATCCGATATCGGTGGGACCGTGACGAGGTCGACCGCGTCGTGAGCGCGATTCCTGGTCTCACTCGCGTCCCCGAATCGGAAACCAAGTACCGCCTTCGCTATCGACTCGAACCGGGCCGCGCTCCGACCCTCCGAGAGATCCGTCGCCGCGCGCGCCAGGAGGGCCTCCGCGTCACGACCATCCTCGACCACGAGGTCTACCTCGACGTGATCCCAGTTCGCGCGTCGTCAGGCCTCGCGATCCGCTTCTTCTGCTTCAAGTGGAACCTGGAACCGCAGCGTTTGCTGGTCGCTGGCGATTCAGGGAACGACTGGGACATGCTTTCAGGAGATACCTTGGGCGTCGTCGTGAGCAATCATACGCCGGAGCTCGAACGACTTCGCGGGCGGCCGCGCGTGTATTTTGCTAAACATCCACACGCCCGTGGGATCCTCGAGGGCATCGATTACTATGATTTCTTAGGGGACATCCGGGTCCCGCCCGAGGAACACGAATGATTCAGAAGCTCGAAGAGTTGCTCCAAACCCACCGCGAGCCGATCTATCTTCTCTTCAGGCGACTGAAAGCGATGGACCGCCGGTTCCTGCTGTGGTCCGACCTGGTGCATGACTACGAGCAGTTCTGCCAATCCGAGGGCGGCGCCGCGCTTCTCGACACGGACATGTCGTCGATCATGCGGCACACGCAGGAAGCCGTAGTCGACGAGCCATTCGTCAGCCTCGCGGTGCGTGCGCGCGTCGGGCGTTGGCAGTACCTTCAGGTGCACACCGAGGAGATGCGCTGCCGGGAGCTGACCGTCTCGGAGTACTTGGACATCAAGGAACGCCTCGCAGCTGGAATACCTCAGGGCGACCGCTACGTGCTCGAGGTCGATCTGAGCCCATTTGAGCGAGGCTTTCCCAAGCTCAAGGATCCCCGCAACATCGGCCGCGGCGTCGAGTTCCTCAACCGTCATTTGTCGGGCCGCCTTTTCATGGACGGCGGACGCGGCCAAAAGCTCCTCTTCGACTTCCTACAGGTGCACCAGGTCCAGGGACAGCAGCTGATGCTGAACGGGACGCTGCGAGACATCGAGGAGCTCAGCGAAGCCTTGCGCAAGGCAACCACTCTGCTCGAAGCCCATGCCGAGGAGAGCGCTGATCTGAGCCGCGAGCTTCGGCGCCTCGGCTTCGAGGCAGGCTGGGGGCGAACGCCGGAGCGCATCAGTGAGACGATGGAGCTCCTGCTAGACATCCTCGAAGCCCCATCTCCAGGGAACCTCGAGAAGTTCCTCGCACGCATGCCGATGATCTTCTCGATCGCGATCGTTTCGCCGCATGGCTATTTCGGGCAGTCCAACGTGCTCGGCAAACCGGATACCGGCGGACAAATTGTTTACATCCTCGATCAGGTCCGCGCGCTCGAGCGCGAGATGAGGAAATCGATCCACGAGCAGGGCCTCGACATCGAGCCGCAGATCGTCGTCCTCAGTCGATTGATCCCGGAGGCGGACGGGACGACGTGCGACCAGCGCGTCGAGCCGATCCTCGGGACAGAGAACGCGCGCATTCTGCGCGTCCCTTTCCGCACGTACGAAAAGGGGGAGGTCGTCCCGCAGTGGATCTCTCGCTTCGAGGTCTGGCCGTATCTCGAGCGCTATGGGATCGACGCGGAGCGCGAGCTGCTCGCCGAGCTCGGTGGTGTGCGTCCCGATTTCATCATTGGCAACTACTCGGATGGCAACCTCGTCGCGAGCATTTTGGCGCATCGTCTCGGGGTCACGCAGTGCAACATCGCCCATGCGCTCGAAAAGACGAAGTACCTCTTGTCAGACCTGCACTGGCAAGCGCATGAGGCCGACCATCACTTCGCTGCGCAATACACCGCCGACTTGATGGCCATGAACACTGCGGACTTCATCATCACCAGCACATATCAAGAGATCGCCGGCACAGAGGACAGCGTCGGTCAGTACGAAAGCTACAGCTCGTTCACGCTGCCGCGTCTTTACCGGGTGGTCTCCGGAATCGACTGCTTCGACCCGAAGTTCAACATCGTCTCGCCGGGTGCTGACCCACACATCTTCTTTCCGTATTTCGACGAGACCCGGCGTCCCGAAGAGCTCCGCAAGGAGATCGAAACGATGGTCTACGGCTCACCTGACTGCGCTTTCCGGGGCTTGTTGAACGATCGCGACAAGCCATTGCTCTTCGCCATGTCGCGCCTGGACCGCATCAAGAACATGGCCGGCCTGGTCGAGTGGTACGCGCAAAACGAAGAGCTCCGCGAGGCCGCCAACCTTCTCATCGTCGGCGGCCGGCTCCGGGTCGAAGAGTCCAA
>JBGUEF010000234.1:0-5672 GCA_041821485.1 Deltaproteobacteria bacterium | reverse complement strand
GGTCATCGTCGATGTGAATGGTGTGGGGTACGAGGTGTTTCTGCCGCTGGGGGCGGCGGGGCGCGCCGGGTCCGAGCCCGGCGCGACCGTTTCGCTGCACATCCATACGCACGTTCGCGAGGACGCGATGACGCTGTTTGGCTTTGCCACGGCCGAGGATCGTGCGGCCTTCCGCGCCCTGCTCAAGGTGAGCAGCATCGGGCCAAAGCTTGCCCTCGCCATCATCGGCGTGATGAACGCCGCCGAGCTTCAGGACGCAATCGCGCGCCAAGATAAGACCGCCTTCAGAGGGATCACCGGTGTCGGCAAGAGGACGGTCGAGCGAATCCTCGTCGACCTGGAAGGCAAGCTCGACTTTGCCTCGAGCGGCAAGACAGGGGTTCGGCTCCGGGCGGTTCCGAACGCAGCGGGCTCGGCGGGAGACGCGGTCGTTGGTGCCCTGGTGCAATTGGGATACAAGCGAAGTGAGGCGGAGGCCGCAGTCGGAAGCGCCAGCGGCGCTTCGAGCGACGACAACGTCGAAGGGCTGTTGCGTGCTGCGCTGTCGGCATTGTCATGACTGAGATGGAAGCCAGAGCCAACGAGACCCTGGGCATCGACGAGCAGGCCGAAGACCGCGCGTTCGATCGAAGCCTCCGGCCGGCGCGCTTCGAGGACTTCGTCGGCCAGGAGCGGATCAAAGACAACCTGCGGATCTTCGTCGAAGCAGCGCGGCGGCGAGGTGACCCGATCGACCACACGCTGTTCTGCGGGCCCCCAGGCCTCGGCAAGACCACGCTGGCCCTGATTTTGGCGGGTGAACGCGGGGTCACGCTCCATTCGGCGTCCGGCCCTGCAATCGAGCACAAGGGCCAGCTCGCCGCGCTTCTCACGAAGCTCGAGCCCAACGACGTGCTCTTCATCGACGAGATCCACCGTCTCAACGCCACGGTGGAAGAGAACCTGTACACGGCCGTCGAGGACTTCCGGATCGACATCGTCAACGGTGACGGCCCCTACGCACAGACGCTTCAGCTTCCACTGAGCCCGTTCACCTTGGTGGGCGCGACCACTCGAACCGGGTTGCTGACCAATCCCATGCTGTCGCGCTTCGGATATGTAGCGCGTCTCGACTACTACCCGGAAGATGCGTTGCGCGCGATCATCGAACGAAGCGCGCGCTTGCTCAATTTCGCGATCACGGCCGAGGCAGCGCAGGAGCTCGCGCGCAGGTCGCGGGGCACGCCTCGCATCTCCAATCGCCTGCTTCGGCGGTCGCGCGACTTCGCTGAGGTTTTATCCGACGGCAAGCTCGACGCCGAGACTGCACGCGAGGGGCTCACCCGTCTCGATGTCGATGACGCGGGCCTCGACCAAATGGACCGGCGCTATCTCACAGTGATCATCGATCACTACGACGGCGGCCCGGTCGGAATCGAAACCTTGGCGGCAGCGCTGAGCGAGCCGCGCGATACGCTCGAAGATGTGTATGAGCCCTATCTCCTTCAGAGAGGCCTTTTGGCGCGCACGGCGAGGGGACGTGTCGCGACCCGGCATGCCTTCGAGCACCTCGGCAAAAAGCAGCCGACCGGCAAGCAATCCGGCCTGTTTTGAGCCATTTGTGAAGAATCTGCGCACCCCAGCGGGGCGCTGTTAGAGTCGAAACCCCCCATGAATTCCCGCCCCAGCGCGGCCGAAGAGGGCCTGTTGTGCTCTGCCGAGGGCCTGTTCTGCTCTGCCGAGCGCTGGGCACCCGCCGATGCGGAGCTCTGGCGGCGTTGGCGGGAGTCGCTTCGCGCCGAGCAACGGGCAGACGCGCTCCTGCCTCTGCAGGCTGCACTGTCGGGGCTCGTCGCGTTTCGTCATCTCGAAAACCATCCGCTCTCCGTGCCTGTCACCGATTTCCGTCCCCATCTGCATGCCGTACGCGTGACCTATGTCTGGGCGCTCGAGCTCGTCGCTCAACTCCGAGGCGACGGCGCCCCAGAGCGACGACTCCAGGCCGTGGGCGATCCCGAGGCTGAGCCTCATTCCTCCTTGCGCGCGCTCGAACGTTCGCTGACCGACGCGCGTCGGGTGAGCGAGCGGCTCCTCGAGCTTCCGCTGGTCGACGCGGGCTCTTTTCAAGCAAGCTGCGATCTCTTCCTGCGCGACCTCGGGCGCAACGCGTTCTTCCGGCCACCGGAGCCGCTCGAGTTCTCCAACGTCGCAGAGCTCGTTCGCCCCGATGGACTCACGCCGGAGCTCGACTCGTGGAAGAGCGAGGCAGCCAAGATGACCACCATGGTCGCATTCTTGACCTTGCTCCGCAGTCATCGATTCCTGGGCATGGCCGACCAGCAGATCCGCGAAGACGACGGCCTCTATCGCGCGCACATCGTGGTCGCCTCAGTGCGCAGAGAGCTGCGTACGCTGACTCGCTTTCTATTGGTACAGGGCGTGGAGACCTTTGCCGACGAGCTCGAGGCACGACTGCTATCCCTCGATGCCCACCACATCACCGGCGCTCGAGCCGAGATCACCAGGGCCTCCAGGCAACTCCAAGAGCTGCGAGAATCGGTCGAGGCGCTCGCGATGGAGATTCACGCCAAGGCGCGGTCTGCGCTCGACGGGGCCTTGCCGGAGCTTCACCCGGAGCGAGGCCACGCCCTGCCAGCCGAACAAATGCGAAATGGAATTCGCGAAGTTCGCTGGACCGTGAAGGACGCAGCCAAGCAGCTTCGCTCCCTGGGCCGCCCCGTGCGTGACCGGCAGGAGGAGCGCAAGAGCGAGCGCGTGCGGAAGAACACGCACCAGGACATTTGGGCGTTCCGGTTTATCTTGCGGGCGTTCACGGCCAAGGCATCGGTCGCCTCGGTCGGTGCCGACTACTGGAGCGATGCTGGCAGTCTCGAGTTCGTGGGCGAGTTCGTGCGCCACTTTCGCGTGTTCGGTCCGCGGTTGACGCGAGCGACGGAGTACCCGCGCGGAGGGCCGCTGACGCGCGCAGTCAGCGCATTGAGCCACCGCGAAGCGATCAACGCAGCGAGCCTCAACCTCGCCACGCACGAGTGTATTCTGTTTCTCGAGCATCTCGACGAAGCGCTGGCCGATGTGCCGCGATCGCTCCTTGCGCCATTCGATAAGGACAAGGCCGCGAGCGATCTCCGGGGCTACCTTTCCGCAGCGAAAGACCGCACGGCAGCTGACCGTATCGCAGCCGGTGCGTTCGGCTTGATCGACCCGGGCCGCGCGCAGGCGAGTTAGACCACGAACCCGAACGCCGCGAGAGTCCGCTCGATCACCCAGAACGCGGCGAGCGATCCAATGATGTAGGCTGGAACGGTTCGGTGGACTTGCCATCCGGATGGGAGCGCGCGCCGGACGAGCGCAAAGCTCAGGCCGGCCACTGCGATCACTCCGAGCTGACCGATCTCGAGACCCAGGTTGAAGCCGAGGAGAGCGAGCGGGATCTCCTCGGTCGGAAGGCCAGCGTCGAAGAGGACCGAGGCGAAGCCGAGGCCGTGAAGTAGGCCGAGCGCTCCCGGGAGCGTCCACGGATGCTTCCAGACAGGGCCGTGTTGCCCCGACTGGATCTCGAGCGCGAGGACGACGATCGTGAGGGCGATCAAGGCTTCGACGAGGGCCATTGGGACCGAGACGATCCCGAGCACCGAAAGGGCCAGGGTCAGGCTGTGACCTACGGTGAACGCCGTGACTGCGGCGATGAGCCGGCGATGCCAACCGAAGAGAATCAGAAGCCCGAGCACGAACGTGAGGTGGTCCCAACCTGTGAGGAGGTGCTCGACCCCAAGCGCCAGGTACTCGAAGAACGAATGGGACTCGTCTTCCTGCGCCTTGATGGTGAGCTGGGGTGTGCGGGTGTCGAGGATCGCATGGTGAACCTCGCCGTCAGCACGAACGACACGAACGACGACATTCACGCTCGAGTCGGCGAAGCCATCCACGCGAATGACGGCACCGACCATGTCCGGCGGGTCGCAGCGAAGCTTCAAGGTCTGGACGACGGCGGTTTCGTCCTCGGTCTTGTGACGTTCCGCCGGACCCAGCTGTGTGCAAGCCTCGGGAATCCGAGGTTGTAGCGATTGCCCGGTAGGCCGCTTCACCGGCGCGCGCCAACGCATCGTGACCTCCCCATCGAGCGCCTGCTCGAACGAAAGTACCGAAGGGGCAAGCGGGTGAGCGGAAACCTCGGCGGAAGCGCCGAGCACCAGAGCCACGAGCGCAAGGGCAAGGGCGCCACGCATCAGGGCGTCCTCTCGACCTGCACTGTGTAAGCACCGCGGAGCGCATCCATACGCTCGATTCGGAGCTCGTCACGGATCTCACGCAAGCGATCGGCGCGCACCTCTGCGACGATCACTTCGAGCTCTGGCAGGTAGGCGGGGTCCCTGTCGATGACCCGCACGAAGTGGAGGCCGTAGACCGACGTGGCCGGCCCGCGCCACTCCCCGGGAACAGCTTCCTCGATGGCCTGTGCCAGCTCGAGGCCGTAGTCGTCCTTGATCTGCGACGGCGTGGCCGATTGTTCCAATCGTAAACCTGGCAGGGGATCGCCCAAACCCCGCGGGGCCTCATCACCTAGCATCGACAGCTGCTCTCGCATCGAACTGGCGTCGGCCGGTAGAGTATCCCCGCGTTTCGAGCGACTCAAGAACACGTGTTGAAAGCGAACCCTTCCCTCGCGCTCGAACCGGTCCCGGTGTGCCTGAAGATGTGCCTCGAGCTGCTCGCGGGTCGGCATTCGATCCTCGGGCACGTAGGCGAGCGATTCCCCCGCACGGTATAGAAGCCTCGACCGTACGACCGGATCGTGGGCCTGCATGTTCATTTCGAGCGCTCGTTCGTAGAGCGCCAGGTCGTCGGCGGTGGAATCCGGCTCGATGAAGCGCATGTTGCGCACCAGGTGAGCAAACACGATCGGGTCGCGCCGGTCCCAGCCGTACCGCCGCGCTTCATTGAGCAGGATCGCTTCACGGACAGTGTTCTCGACCTCCGCCTCGGTCGCGTCCACCGGCACGCGGACGGTGATCTCCGGGCCTTCGACGCGGCGCCCCTCCACGAAGACTTTGGCGCCAAAGAGCAGGCCACCGATCAGAAAGAAATTGAGGAGTGTGCGCAGCATCCGGATTAGAGCGCGACTTCGCCCTGAAAGACAAAGCGCGCGGGCCCTTGCATCAGTACGGTGTCGCCGGGGGCGCCAACGGTGATCATCAAGGTTCCGCCGGGCAGTCGAATGCTGAGTTGCTCTTCGCGCTCTGCCCGGCCGGTCTCGACAGCCGCGACCGCTGCGGCGCAAGCCCCGGTACCGCAGGCCTGGGTCCAGCCGGCGCCGCGCTCGAGAACGTCGAGCCGCATCGTGCTGCCCTCGTGCTCCGAGACGAAGCCTACGTTGACGCCTTCGGGGAAGTGCGCCCGGTCTTCCTGAAGCGCCGCACCGAGGCGGAAGCGAGCGTCCCCCACCTCGTCGAAGGTCACGGCGTGGGGGTTGCCCATCGACACGCCCGTCAGGCGAAGAGTGCGGCCCGCAACCGAATGAGGCCGATCGAGCCAGGGCAGATCCGAGCTCAAGGGAAGGTCGGCAGGCGACAGAGATGGCGGCGCCATATGCACGGCGACCGATTCCGCGCCAGGGCGGTTCACGACCAGGCAGGAATGAGGTCCCGCTAGGGTGTCGATCGCCACGTCGAGGG
>JBGUEF010000233.1:0-5675 GCA_041821485.1 Deltaproteobacteria bacterium | reverse complement strand
CTCGGCGCGGCGCGGCAGATGCGCGGCGATCGGCAAGGCGCGCGTCAGGCCTACCAAAACTGCGTGAAGCTCGGTAAAGGCCAATACGTGTCGGAATGCCGCGCCATGCTGCGCTGACCGAACGATCCAGGCACAAGTTTCGAGGAAGGGCACCCGGCCTGCTAAACTACCCGGATGAGGCGGGGGCCGCTTGAGTCGATCTGAGCCAGTGGGGATTGCCGTCGTCGGGGCGGGCGGTTGGGGCAAGAACCATGTTCGGAACTACTCGGCCATCCCAGAGGCCGATCTCCGCTACGTGTGTGATCACCACGATGGCATCCGAAGCGAGATGGCGGCGCTCTATCCGGGTGTTTCGGCAGTCACGGACCTGCAAGTCGTTCTCGACGATCCCTCGGTTTCGGCGGTCGTAGTAGCCACCCAGGCCCCCTCCCATTTCGAGGTGGCCGAAGCCGCTCTTCGCGCGGGTCGGGACGTCTTCGTGGAGAAGCCTTTGTGCCTCTCGGGCGACCAGGCGGCAGCTCTTTGCGCCCTTGCCGCGCGAGATCGACGCATCCTCATGGTGGGTCACTTGCTCCTCTATCATCCGGCCGTCGAGCGTCTCAAGGGCCTCATCGATGACGGCGAGCTCGGGAACGTGCTGTACGTCTACGCGCAACGCCTCAACCTCGGTGTGGTTCGCCGCGAGGAAAACGCCTGGTGGTCCCTCGCTCCGCACGACATCTCGGTCGCCAACTATCTATTGGGGGCATGTCCTGAGGCGGTCAGTGCGACCGGTTCGTCCTATCTGCAGTCCGAACGCGGCATTGAAGACGTGGTGTTTGCAACGCTCCACTATCCCGGCGGCCGCATGGCGCACGTCCACGTGAGCTGGCTCGATCCGCACAAGAAGCGAAAGCTGACCGTGGTCGGTGACCGGAAGATGGCTGTCTTCGACGACACGTCTCCCGACCAGAAGCTTGCCGTGTTCGACAAAGGCGTCGAACCGCCGGCGACCCTCAGCTACGAAGAGGGCGTTCGAATTCGCACCGGCGACATTCTCATCCCGGCGCTCAAGATGGCCGAGCCATTGCGCCGTGAGTGCCTGGCGTTTCTCGAGGCGATTCGCACTCGGAAAGCGCCGGTTGCCGACGGGGAGTCCGGCCTTCATGTCGTTAGGACGCTCGAAGGCGGCTCTGCATCGCTGGCGCAGGGAGGCGCGCGCATCGAGCTCGCCGGGGAGCGGTGATGGGCGCACCGGTCATTCACGAAACGGCTGTGGTCGATGATGGCGCGCGGGTCGGCGCTGGAACGCGCATCTGGCACTTCACTCACGTATCGAGCGGATCAACGATCGGCGCGAGCTGCGTCCTCGGACAGAACGTCTTCATTGGTCCGGGAGTGGAGATCGGCGACGGCGTGAAGATCCAAAACAACGTGTCGGTATATGCAGGCGTCACGATCGCGGACGACGTTTTTCTTGGACCGAGTTGCGTATTCACCAACGTGTTGACGCCCCGTGCGCACGTCGAACGCAAAGAAGAATTCGCCCCTACGCCCGTGGGGCGAGGCGTGACCGTTGGCGCGAACGCGACCATCGTGTGTGGACACTCCCTTGGGGAGTACGCGCTCATCGGCGCGGGCAGCGTGGTGACCAAAGACGTCCCGGCCCATGCGGTCATGGTGGGCAATCCGGCCCGACGCTTGGCCTGGGCGTGCCGTTGCGGCGAGGTGCTACCGGACGACGGCTTGTGCGCCCGATGTGGCGACGAGTACGACGTGACCGCGCAGGGATGCCGTAGGGTGACGAGCGGTGAGTGAAGATGCGATCCCGATGCTCGACGTCGCGGCCCAGAACGGGCCGCTGATCGATCGGCTGACCGAGAAGGCCGCTGAGGTCATTCGGTCCGGACACTATATCCTCGGCCCTGAGGTTGCAGCGTTTGAGCGCGAGGTCGCCGACTACATCGGTGCGGACCACGCGGTTGGCGTGTCGAGCGGGACGGATGCGCTGATGGTCGCGTTGATGGCGCTGGGCATCGGTCGAGGCGACGAGGTGATCACCACACCATTCACGTTCTTCGCGACGGCCGGATGCATTGCCCGCGTAGGCGCGACCCCGGTCTTCGTCGACATTCGGCCCGACACATTCAACATCGATGTCGAGCAGGTCGCGGCAGCGGTGACCCAGCGCACACGTGCGATTATTCCCGTTCACCTGTTTGGACAGGCCTGCGACATGGCCACGTTGTCGGGAGTCGCGACGAAGCACGGCCTTCCGATCATCGAAGACGCAGCGCAGGCGATTGGCACGAAGAGCCCGGCGGGTCCCGTCGGCAGCCTCGGTGCATTCGGTTGTTTTTCGTTCTTCCCATCGAAGAACCTGGGCGGCTTCGGGGATGGCGGGCTCGTCACCACGCAGGACTCCGCACTTGCGGACAAGGCCCGCGTGATGCGCGCGCACGGGAGCAAGCCGAAGTACTACCATTCGGTGATCGGCGGGAACTTTCGCATCGACGCTCTGCAAGCCGCCCTCCTGCGCGTGAAGCTCCCCGAGCTCGAGGGATGGACCACACGCCGTCGAGAGAACGCAGCACGCTACGATGCCGCGTTTTCCGCTTCCGGCTTGGACGAGAGCCTGTTGCGGGCTCCGCCGCGGCGCTTCGAGGGCCATATCTACAATCAGTACGTCCTCCGCACCTCGCGCCGGGACGAGTTGCAAGCCCATCTCCAAGCCGAAAAGATCGCGACGGCGATCTACTACCCCGTGCCGCTTCATCGGCAGGAATGCTTCGCGCATCTCGGCTATGGAGAGGGATCGCTTCCAGTGTCCGAGCAGGCCAGCCGCGAAGTCCTGGCTCTGCCGATCTTCGCGGGGCTCGGGCGAGCGCGTCAGAAGCGCGTCATCGACGCCGTAATCGGGTTCCTCAGTCGATAGAAGTGGCCATCGCTGGACCCGGGCTCTAGAGTGCGCGCTAACTCATGACAGGCCGTTACCATGCCCCGTTCGCCGAGCACGGGTCGCATACCATCGATGCGGACATCGCCAATCGCCTCTTGAGGATCGCCCTCCAAAAGGGCGGCGACTACGCCGATTTGTTTTTCGAGTACTCCGTCAGTGGAGGCTACGTTTACGACGATCAGATCCTGAAATCCGCCACGAGAGCCGTGTCGATGGGGCTGGGCGTCCGGGTCATGAAGGGCGATGCGACCGGCTATGCCTATTGCGAAGATTTCTCATTCGACGCAATGAAGCAGGCGGCGGAGACCGCGGCTCAGATCGCCGCCGGCGGGCAGCCGATTGCGCCAGTCGACGTGTCGATACGTGACACGCCCAGCCGATATCCGGTCCCGGTCGAATCCCTGGACGTGGACGGCGAGGCAAAGAAGACGATTCTCGAACGCGCTGATCGTGCTGCGCGAGCTTCCGACGCGCGCGTGGTCCGGGTCGATGCCTCCTTCGCCGAGAGTGTTCGCGAGGTGCTCATCGCCAATAGCCTGGGGCACATGGCGCACGACCGTCAGCCGCTGATCCGGTTCGGCATTCGTGTGATCGCCGAGGACGGAGGGAACCGCCAATCGGGTTCCTCTGGAGGCGGCGGCCGAATGGGGCTCGAGTACTTCGACGATCAGACCCCAGAATGGCATGCCGAACAGGCCGTGCAGCAAGCGCTGGTGATGCTGGACGCGCGCGAGGCGCCGGCAGGCGAAATGGATGTGGTCCTGGCGCCTGGCGACAGCGGGATCTTGCTTCACGAGGCCGTCGGGCACGGCCTAGAGGCCGATTTCAATCGCAAGAAGACGAGCAACTACTCGGGCCGCGTGGGCCAGGAGGTCGCCAGTGCGTTGTGCACCGTAGTCGACGACGCGTCGCTGCAAGGGTCACGTGGCTCCATCAACGTGGATGACGAGGGGCAACTTCCAACTCGGTCCGTTCTCATCGAGGACGGTGTCCTGAAGGGCTACATGCAAGATCGCCACAGCGCGGACTTTTTCGGAATTACCTCGGACGGGCACGGACGCAGGCAGAGCTTCCGCTCCCACCCGATGCCGCGCATGACCAACACGATGCTCCTCGGCGGACAGGATGCACCCGAGGACGTCATTCGCAGTGTCAGCCGCGGGGTGTACGCAAAGAAATTCGGCGGCGGGCAGGTCGACATCTCCAATGGCGACTTCGTGTTCTCCCTGACCGAGGGCTATCTGATCGAAAACGGAAAAGTCACTGCGCCGCTCAAGGGCGTGAACCTCATTGGCAATGGGCCGGAGGCAATGCGCAACGTGGTCAATCTGGGTCACGACTTCGAGGTCTCGGATGGGATCTGGACCTGTGGCAAGGAGGGGCAATCCGTGCCGGTCGGTGTCGGTTGTCCGACGATCAAGATCGCCTCGATGACCGTTGGCGGGACGCAGGTGGCAGGCGGATGAGCAAGGCGGAGGAAGAGGCCAGAGCGCTCATCGACCTTGGGCGTTCGGTGGTGGACCGCGCGATCGAGGGCGGCGCCGATGTGGCGGAGGCCGGCGCGCACAGCGGGTCTCATCTGTCCGTGAAGGTGCGCATGGGTGAGCCGGAACTGGTCGAGGAAGCCGGCTCGCGCGCCCTCGGTTTGAGGGTGATGATCGGTCAGCGCGTCGCGTCGACCTATACGAGCGACTTGAGCGATGCGGGTCAACGGACGCTGATCGAAGATGCGCTCGAGCTCGCGCGGCTCAGTGAGTCGGACGAGTTTGCGGGCCCGCCCGATCCATCGGAGCTGTCGTCGAGCTCGCAGTGGGCAGATTTGGAGACGTTCGACGAAGCTATCAGCCAGATTTCTGCCGACGAAGCGCTCGCCAGGGCGTTGCGCGGAGAGCGTGCTGCGTTTGATTCCGATCCGCGCATCACCAACAGCGAAGGAGCCTCGTTCACCCGTGCCAGGGGCGTGAGCGCGCTAGTTACGAGTGGCGGGTTCGCGGGCAGCGACTACGGCACGTACGCTTCGATCGTCGTCAATCCAGTCGCCGACGACGAAGACGGCAAGAAGCGAAGCGGCTACCACTGGTCGGCCTCCCGGCACTACGCAGATCTCGAGGACGGCCAGGGAGTTGGCGAGGAGGCAGCACGGCGTACAATCGCCCAGCTCGGCGCGCGGAAGCTTCCAACCCAGGAGCTGCCGGTCATCTTCGACAAAGATGCGGCGCGTTCAATCCTCGGTCTCTTCGCCGGATGCGTGCTTGGCGGAGCAATTTGGCGGAAGAGCTCCTACCTGGTCGACCGAGTCGGCACCCGAGTTGCAAGCGACCTCGTCGATATCGTCGACGACCCGCTGCTCCCGAGAGCGCCGGGCTCTCGCGCCTTCGATGGTGAGGGCCTGCTCTCGCGACGAAACGTCGTCGTTGAGAGCGGAATGCTCAAGACGTACTTGATGGATACGTACAGCGCGCGAAAGCTCGACTTGAAAAGCACAGCCAGCGCCTCGCGCTCGCCTTCAGGGGGAGTCTCGCCTTCCAGCAGCAACCTGATCTTAAAAGCGAGCTCCCAGTCGCGCGACGAGCTCATTGCCGACACCAAACACGGCCTCTACGTCACCGGCATGATGGGTTTCGGCTTCAACGCCGTCACCGGCGACTTCAGTCGAGGCGCCTCAGGCTTTCTGATCCAGGATGGTGAGCTCTCTCACCCGGTGTCGGAGGTTACGATTTCGCTGAACCTCGACCAG
>JBGUEF010000232.1:0-5689 GCA_041821485.1 Deltaproteobacteria bacterium | reverse complement strand
CCCGTGTGTGTTCCGCTGTGCCCCGGTTATGCGGGCGCAAATGTTTCGCCTTCAGCCGCGGCCACGTCGGGTGTAGAGTAGCCGCTCGTTTTCCGCAGGAAGGATAACCATGACGCAGATGGTTGGAGGAGAGGCGCTCGCTCGCATGTTGGCAGCGGAAGGCGTCGAGGTCGTGTTTGGAATTGTCGACGGCACGTACATGGGCTTCTTCGCGAGCTTCGAGAAACACGGCATCCGAATGGTGTCGCCACGACACGAAACCAGCGCCGCACACATGGCGGGCGCCTACGCGCGACTCACCGGCAAGCTCGGTGTTTGCATGGCTTCCAATGGTCCTGGAGTTGCGAACATCCTTCCGGGGGTCGCCGTGGAGAACGGTGAGGGCAATCGAGTTCTGCTGATCACATCGAGCCGGCGGACGCCAATCGCATATCCAGATCGTGGCGGCACGTATCAGTACTTCAACCAGACTGGTGTCACTCGCGCGATGAGCAAGTGGAGCGGGGCCGTGCCTTCTTTCGACCGCCTTCCCGAGTTCTTTCGGCGCGCGGCACGGATCAGTTGGACCGGGCGGCCAGGGGTGGTTCATCTCGACGTTCCGGAAACGGTGATGAACGGAGTGTTCGAAGCCGACGGCATCGATCTTCGTCCGCCGCACGCTTACCGGCGAACCGAGCCCGTCGAAGCTTCCGCGAGCCAGGTTGCGCGCGCGGCAGAGCTACTCCGAAACGCGGAGCGTCCGCACATCCATGCCGGAAGCGGCGTCCTGCATGCGCACGCCTCGGACGCCCTCGAACAGCTGGCCGAGGCGATGGGCTCGCCAGTCACCACGAGCTGGGCCGGCCGCGGTGCTCTCCCCGACAATCACGATCAATTGCTCCCGATCTGGGCGATGGAGCCGATCAATCAGGCGCGCAGTGAGGCCGATGTCGTCTTGGTCGTCGGCTCGCGCCTCGGTGAGACCGACTGGTGGGGCAAGCCGCCGTACTGGGGCAAACCGGATGAGCAAAAATTGATCCAAGTCGACATCGACGAGGAGATTCTGGGGCTGAACAAGGCCACCGAGCTTGCCATCGTCGCGGATGCCGGCACGTTTCTGTCCGCACTCGCAGCCGACCTGCGTCAGTCGCCGCTGAGCGACGAGCGCCTACAGGCAAACCGGGCGCGCACGGCCGGTCTTGCGGAAGGCGTTGGCAAGGTTCGAGCCCAGCTCGACATGGCACTTCAGAACACGGCGAGCCCGATGCACAGCGCCCAGGTGCCAGCCGCCTGCCAGCGTTTCTTCGGCGACGACACGGTTCACGTCTTCGATGGTGGCAACGCGACGGTCTGGGCGAGCTTCTTCTCGGAAATCAACCGGCCGGACACGCTGCTCTCGACCTTCAAGTTCGGGATGTTGGGGGCCGGCGTGTCGCAAGCGCTCGCCGGACAGATCGCAAGGCCCGACTCCAAGGTCGTGTGCATCATTGGCGACGGCGCGATGGGCTTTCACTTCCAAGAGCTCGAAACCGCGTTGCGAAACGAGCTACCCGTCATCTACCTGGTGCTCTGCGACAAGCAGTGGGGCATGGTGAAGCTCACGCAATCGATTGCGCTAGGCATGCTGCGCCCCGCGATAGGGACCGACCAGCAAGGCACGATCAACGCCGACTTCGAAGAGATCGCCTTCGACAAGATCGCCGAAGCGATGGGCTGCCACGGCGAGCGCGTTTCGGATCCTGCCGATCTCGAGGCGGCGCTTCAGCGATGCGTCGACTCGGGCAAGCCGTCCGTCGTCCACGTCGATGTGGACCCCAACATGCACCTGTTCGCTCCAGGGCTGCAGGAGTTCAAGGCGATGCACCAGGAGCCCGGCGCCTGATGGGCGAGGGCCCCGCGGTCTTGGTGACCGGGGCGGCTGGCTACGTCGGCCGACTCTGTGTCGCGGCTCTGGCGAAACGCCTGGGTGAGCTGTCGGCGCTGGTTGCGTTGGACTGGACCGAGATCGACCCCTCCGAGCGAATTGCGGGCGTCGTCTACGCACAAGACGACATCTGCGATCCCGCGCTCAAGGACCTGTTTGTCGAGCACGGCGTCGACACGGTCGTACATCTGGCATCGATCGTTCGCGCGCCCAAGGGTGCGCCTGCAGATCTGGCCTACCGGGTTGACGTCCTCGGAACCAAGAACGTCCTCGAAGCTTGCGAAAGCGCGGGCGCCAAGAGGTTGATCGTCACGTCGAGCGGTGCCGCCTATGGCTACCATCCCGATAATCCGGAATGGCTCGACGAGGAGGATCCACTCCGGGGCAATGATGAGTTCGAATACTCGAAGAACAAGCGTCTGGTCGAGGGGATGCTGGCGCAGTGGCGCGAAGAGCGGCCCGAGCTGCGGCAAGTCGTCTTTCGTCCGGGCACCGTCGTGGGCCCGGACGTGCACAGCCCGGTGACCGACCTATTCGAGAAGCCCGTGATGTTGGGGATCGTCGGTTCGGAATCGCCCTTCGTGTTCATCTGGGACCAGGACCTGGTCGCATGTCTCGTCGATGCGGTCTTCTCAGACAAGGTGGGCGTCTACAATCAGGCCGGCGATGGCGCACTCACGCCACGCGAGATCGCGACAATGCTCAAAAAGCCATACGTCGCACTTCCGGCGTCTGTGGTGAAGGCGATCCTGTGGGCGCTCAAAGGATTGGGCGTAACGGAGAATGGGCCGGAACGCGTCGCGTTCTTGCGCTACCGGCCCGTGCTATCGAACCGGCGCCTCAAGGAGGAGTACGGTTACACTCCTCAGCTCACGAGCCGCGAAGCATTCGAGCTCTACGCACGAGCCCGAGGTCTTCTTGGCCCGGCGTGACTTCCAGGGACGCACGGTCGTCATCACCGGTGGCGCGGGTGGCATCGGACGCGCGCTCGCCCGGAGCTTCGGAGGGGCCGGCGCCAAAATCGCGCTCATCGACCTGCCGTCGAGTCCGTTGAGCGCTGCCCTCGAGGAGCTCGAGAGTGCCGGTGTCGAGGCGCTCGCCCTCCCCTGCGACATCACCGATACCGAGCGAGTGGAGGCGTCCATGGCGTCCGTTCGTGACAGGTTCGGGAGCATCGATGTACTGATCAACAACGCGGGCATCGGCCTTCGGAGCGCGTTCGCGGACACACGGCCCGAAGTCTTTCGCCGCGTGATGGACGTCAATCTCTTCGGCGCTCTGCATTGCACGCAAGCCTGCCTGGCCGACTTGGTGGCGAACCGTGGGCTGATCATCGCAGTCTCGAGCATCGCTGGGTTAGCACCGCTCTATGGGCGCAGCGGATACGCAGCTTCGAAGCACGCCATGCATGGGCTGTTCGAGAGCCTCGGGGCCGAGGTCGCCGACAAAGGGGTTGGCGTGCTGATGGTCTGTCCCTCTTTCGTCGAGTCAGGCCTGGAGGCCTCGACGGTTGGCGGAGACGGCGCGCGCATCGGCCGGCCGCGAACCAAGGTTGGACGGCTAGGCGACGCGGACGAGGTCGCGGTCGAAGTCCTCAAGGCCGCGCAGGCCGGACGCAGGCGGCTGGTGCTCACCCCCGTCGGCAAGACCAGCGCGCTCTTGTCGCGCGTCGCGCCTGGCCTGTATGAACGCTTGATGATCCGAAGCCTGCGGTCGGAGCTCGACGAACCTTAACCGTTACTTCGCGGAGGTTCGGGGCGCCTCCATGCCTCGAACCGGATGGGCACGATACGGCGCTTCGAGCATCGCGACCTCTTCTGCACTGAGCTCGATCTCGGCCGCTGCGATGGCGTCGTCCAGATGCTTGAGCTTGGTGGCGCCCACGATCGGGGCGGTGACCGCGGGTTTGGAGAGAAGCCAGGCGAGCGCCACGCGTGCTGGCGGCTCGCCGCGTTCGGCAGCGACCTTCTTCACGGCATCCACCACGTCCCAGTCGGAAGGCTGGTCGTAGAGGATCTGATCGAGCCCGTCGCTGGAGGAGCGGCTCGTCGAGCTGTCGCCCAACTTGCGCCGCGTCCCGGCAAGCATCCCACGCGCCAGCGGCGACCAGGGGGTGACCCCAATCCCTTCTTCCTCGCAGAGCGGCATCATCTCCCGCTCCTCTTCGCGATACACGAGGTTGTAGTGGTTCTGCATGGTGACGAAGCGGGCCCAGCCGTTGCGCTCGGACATCGAGAGGAGCCGCTGAAACTGCCACGCGAACATGGAGCTCGCGCCGATGTACCGGACCTTTCCCTGCGCGACTAGATGATCGAGCGCGGCCATCATTTCTTCCATCGGCGTGTCCGGATCGAGGCGGTGGATCTGATACAGGTCGATCGTGTCGACACCCAAGCGCCGAAGACTGTCCTCACAGGCCTGCTGGATATGCTTCCGAGAAAGTCCACCCATGTTGGGACGATCGCTCATGGGAAAAAAGACCTTCGTTCCGATCACCAACTCGTCGAGGTTGCCGTACTCGCGGAGCCATCGGCCGGTCACCTCCTCGCTCGCCCCGAGCGAATACATGTCGGCCGTGTCGAAGAAGTTGATGCCCGCCTCGATGGCCCGCTTGAAAAACGGCGCGGACGCTTCTGCATCGTGCACCCACGGCCGCCACTCGGGCGTCCCATAGCTCATACACCCGAGACAAATCCGCGAAACGCGGACCCCGGTCCGCCCCAAAAGCGTGTACTTCATCGGGCAGATACTACACCATCTGCGCGAGCCGGAGGACGGTCTTCGCCTTCTAACTCCGGCCGTAGACGGGGACGAGGGCCCCGCGCGTGACGGAGTTCTGGGGCGACGCCAGGAACATGATGGTCTCGGCGATCTGCTCGGGCGTGGGCCAAGCGCCGTGGTCCGCGTCGGGCATGGCTGCGCGGTTGGCGGGCGTGTCGATGATGCTCGGGACGATGGCGTTCACCCAAATCGACGACTCCGCGAGCTCCTCCGCCAGCGAAAGCGTCAGCGCTGCAACGGCTGCTTTGGAAGCGGAATACGCCGTCATTTGAGCCGTGGGCACGAGCACTGGTCGCGCCGCAACGTTGACGATGCGTCCTTCGCGCCCGTCCATCGCCTTCACCGCTTCACGACAAGATAGAAAGCAAGTCGTTGCATTCATCCGCATCAGATGGTCCCAAGTCTCGAGGCTCGTCGAAGCCACCGGACCCATCGCGAAACCGCCTGCGATGTGAACACTCGCGTACAAGGAGCGCGTCGCACCGAACAGCCGTGCCACGTCTGCTTCGACGCTCAGATCCAAGCCCTCGTGAAGCCTCACGGCCTGATGTTCCCGATACGGAAAGCCCCCGAGCTCCTCGGAGGCGAAGACAGGAACGTGAACGGTGGCGCCGGCTCCGACGAGACGCCCGACTACTGCACGGCCAAGTGCGCCGGTGCCTCCGGTGACGACGGCCTCACGGCCAGATAGATCCAACATGCCTGAGAGCCTAGTCCAGGAAGCACGAGTCGCGCCACCGCCAACGAACTGGCCCGGTCTTCTCAGAGGGTAAGCTGCAACCCGTCCTCGGCCATCGGGAGCTCGATCTCGGCCGCACGGGACAGCACGTCCTCACTCATGTGCGTGAGGACGATCCGCTTGCATGTCAGGCGTGCGCGGTGCTCCATGATCGTCTTGTAATTGTTGTGAAGCGCGACTTCCTGGTCGAACACATAAGACTCGCACACGAATAGGTCGGCCTGGTCGGAGGCTTCGATCAAAGTATCGGTCCACTGCGTATCGCC
>JBGUEF010000231.1:0-5691 GCA_041821485.1 Deltaproteobacteria bacterium | reverse complement strand
GTGCATCGCGACGTGTCAGCGGAGAATCTCTTCGTGACCTACGACGGCGCTACGCAGGTGGTCGACTTTGGTATCGCGTACGCGCGGCAACGGGTTCACCACACCGAGGCGGGTCAGGTCAAGGGCACTTTCCCATACATGGCGCCCGAGCAGATGACTGCGGCAGTCGTGGACCGGCGCGTCGATGTTTGGGCCCTGGGTGCCGTGCTGTGGGAGCTCCTCACGCTGCGAAGGCTCTTTCTCCGGGAGACGGACGTGAACACGATGTATGCGGTCCTGTCTGGCGAGATTCGTCCGCCGTCGGACTATCGAAGTGATGTGCCGGCCGAGCTAGACGAGATCGTGCTGAAAGCGCTGCAGCGCAATCCCGACGAGCGCTGGAAAAGCGCTCGTGAGATGGGCAAGGCGCTTCGCCAGTTCCTCGCCAATCAAGAGGATCTGGTCGGTCCGGCCGAAATCGCAGACTGGATGGAGGAGCTCTTCCCGAACGGCGAGTCGCGCAAGCGGCAACTCATGGAGATCGCGCGAACGTGCGACGCGTCCATCGTGTCTGACCCACCGCATCGGCCCGGCGACAAGAGCGGCCGGCGCGACATGCGGATCCCGCCGACGTCGGGCCGTCGGCTGCCAGCGGCGCCGCCTTTGCCGGCCAGCTTGCTGGTCATGGTGATAGGCGTTGCGACGGTCCTAACCGTCGTCGCGCTCGACTGGCTGCGGCAGTAGGGTCATCAGGCCGAACGCGAAGTACGGCGGACCACCGGCGTGTATCAGGCCTCTCAGTCGGCCCTCGCGGTCGAGCACCGGTGCGCCGGAGCTGCCTTGGCGAATCGGACATGACGACAGGACGCGAATCGAGCTCGGCGGTGCCGCGTTCCACGGAGAAAGCTGACGGTTATCGTCGATCACGCAACGCCGGCTTCGAACCTGGTGAACGTCGTCGTAGAAGCGGTCTGCCGTAACGGAGACCATGTGAACGACCTCTCCGAACGCGACATCCCCCTCACCAAGCGGGATCGATGGGCGTTCGGTGTCTTCTGCGAGCTCCAGCACCGCGTAGTCGGGCGACAGGAGCGTGGTGCCGCGCGTCGACACGGACGTGATTCGCTCGCAGCCGATCCACTCGGAGGGGCGGCTGTCGGTGCGCGCAAATCCCAACCACACTCCATCACACGCGCCTCCGCCCGTGAGCTCCGGAGGTACGCAATGTCCAGCGGTGACCGCGGTGCGAGGCCCAATGAGCGCTGCGGTGCAACGGGTGGGTTCGCTCGGCGCTGATAGTCCGACCAGTAGTGCGACCGACCCATTGCAATCATCGTGAGCCGGACACGTGACCTCGTAGCGTGGCGGTACCGAGTCGACCGAGAGGGCGGTGGTTGAAGAGCTCGATTGGCACGCCGTCAATGACAGAAGCCCCGCCACCGAAACCCAGGCAAGCAAACGTGAGCGACCCCGCATCCAATCAAATTATCAGGCCTGTGCGGGAGCGCCACATCCTGCCTTTTTCAACTGTTTCTTGGCCAATAGCACGATTTTTGATACACCGGATCGGGATGCTCCGCATGCCCGGGATTGCACTGCTGTGCCTCGCTGCGTTGGCTCCGTCCCGAGTGGAGGCCGAAGCGCCCACCGTGATCGTGAAGCAAGGCGACGCGCTCAGCTTGATCGCTGCGCGTGCCGGCACGTCGGTCGACCAGATCAAAGAGTGGAACCACCTCGAGGGCGATCTGATCCGCATAGGACAGAAGCTCGTCGTCGGTGCGAGCCCGAAGGCCGGGCCGACCTCGAAGGCCGGGTCGACCTCGAAGGCCGAGCCGAGCGCGAGTGTGGATGCGCCCGAGGTCACGTCCGAGGCTTCGGATCCAACCGACGACGGCGTCGATTGGACGCCGCCGTTCGACTATGGCGCCGCTGCCCCGGAACCACCAGACACCACAGATGATCATGCGGCGCGGGTCGCTGCGCGCGACCCTTCCACCGCGGTTGCGGCACGCGCGTACGACAAGCCGATCGAGAAGAAGAAGCGCGGGAGAACGTATCGTGTGCAGAGCGGCGACACGCTCACCGGTATCGCGCTGAAGCACGACACGACCGTCGCCGAGCTTCTCGCATCCAATGCCGGGCTGAAAGCCGATCGGATCTATCCTGGGCAGACCATCGACGTCGGGGCTCCTAGGCCGGAGGTCGTGTTCAGGCTCGAGCGCGGAGACACGCTGCTGGCAGTGGCCGACCGCTACGGCGTAAGCACGCATGACCTCGACCGATGGAACGCGAAGCTGGGGCAGCGCAATCCACGCCCCGGCACGGACTTGCGCATCTATACGCGCGTGCCGGTGAGCCCCTCCGAAGCGATCGGGCCCACGAATCGCGGGCGCCTCGAGAATGGTGTCCGTCTCCCGCCTCATCGCGGCTACGTGATCCGAACACCGGCTCGCACATACGGCACCGAAGAAACCACGCGGTGGATCGTGGGCGCGTTCAACGCGGTCGACGCAAAGTTCAAGCACACGAAGGTGGTGCGCGTTCACGACCTCAGCGACGTCAACGGCGGCAGGCTACGTGACCACAAGAGCCATCAGAACGGGCGGGACGCCGACCTCAGCTACTACCAGGAGCAGTGTTCCTCCAACGGGTGCCGGTTTGACGAGTTCAGGTCCTCCGAGCTCGATGTCGCGCGGCAGTGGGCTCTCCTCGAGTACTGGCTACGCAACGGCCAGGCCGAGATGATCTTCGTCGACTACCGATTGCAGGCGAAGCTCTACCGCTATGCGAAACGCAAGGGTGTCACCAAGGCGCAACTCTACCGCTGGATTCAGTATCCACGCGGAAAGTACGAGCCCGAAGGCGTGATTCGACACTTCCCGAATCACGAAGATCATCTCCATGTTCGTTTCGTGTGTCCCTACTCCGACCTCAGGTGCCGGCCGTAGGCGACCCCGGCCCGAACAGGGCCTGCTCGAGCTCGCGCATCGCGGCCGCCCGCGCGTTGACGCGCAAGCGAACCTGCGGCGCCATTTCGCCGTACGTGATTGCGTAGCCGTCCGGCAGAAACATCGGCTCGAAACCGTGGCCCAAGTCGCCGCGGATCGGCCACACCAACATGCCGAGCGCCTCGCCGCGAAAGATGCGGGTGCGCCCGTCGGGCCACGCCACGCAAAGGACACAAACATAACTGGCTCGGCGACTCGCCCCCGGGCCAAGCTCGGTGAGGCGATCCTCGACGCGGCGGCGAGCGACGTCGAAGTCCCGCCCCTCGCCCGCCCAGCGACCGGTGTGGATCCCAGGTTCGCCGGCAAGGGCGTGAACCGCCACGCCTGAGTCGTCCGAAACGGCCGGCTGCCCAGTGGCACGGGCGGCCGCGAGCGCCTTGAGCTCGGCGTTCGCTTCGAACGTCGTCCCCGTCTCCTCGGGCTCAGGCAGCTCCAGATCTTCGGCTGCACGAAGGACGACCGGAAGCTCCGCAAAAAGCGCACGGAGCTCCCTCACTTTACCTGCGTTATGAGTGGCCAGGACCCACTCGTCCGATGGCACCGACATCACTCGGCTCGTTCGAAGGGAATGCGAGGCGGGGGTGCGTTCGTGAAACTCGGGTAAGGCTTGCGCCGGTCGACCTGTTTCTGAAAGACCGAGGGCTTCGACGTTGGCAGATCACACCTTCCCCGCTCGCAGACGTAGGCGGTGCTCTTCCCGCCCATCGCCCGCTTGCCTTCGAGCCAGGGAACCTGAGCTTGCTGCTCGGCGGCTTCTGTGTCGGTCAGAACGGCAAACGCCTTGTTGGGGACGAACGTCTTTCGAAGCCGATCGGCGAGCGCTCCTGCTTCCTCCCGGTTGAGCGGCGCGAGCACCGCAACTTCGAGAGGCGTGTCGTAGTAGTGGTCGAGCGCGACCAGGAGCAGTGGATAGCCGTTGGGAGAACGCGTGACGCGGAACCCGAGCGAAGCGAACAGGCGCTCGGCACTGCTCCTCCACTTGGTGTCTCCCGTGAAATCGTGGAGGCGCAGGAGATTCCTAGCTGCGACCGAATTTCCGGATGGAACCGCGCGATCGTACGCCGGCTTCTCCCGCACCAGAAGCGTCTCGCCTCCACTGGCAGTGAGATAGTAGCCGCCGCTCTGTGAGTCGAGGTAGCGCGCATCCTGGTCACTCTGAAGCTCGACTGCCCGCTCGAGCCACTGCACGTCGCCGGTCGCCTCGTAGAGGTCGAGGCACGCGCCGACCATGAATGCGTAGTCGTCGAGGAAAGAGGACGAGGCCTTCTTCCCATCGCGATAGGTGCGCACGAGCGCGCCGTCCTTCGCCCGCATCTGATCGAGCACGAAGCCCGCCGCGCCGGCCGCCACCGTGGTGTACCGCGGTTCGTCGAGGGCGAACCCCGCCCTTGCGAAGGCCGTGATCATCATGCCGTTCCACGCGGCGATGATCTTCTCGTCGCGAATGGGTGGTGGGCGCAACTCACGGGCTTCGTAAAGAGTGGCCCGCGCACTCGCCAACACTTCGGCTACGCGCTTGGGCGGAATGCGCAGCTGCACGCCGACTTCACGGTCTGTTTTGACGCGATGAAGGATGTTTCGACCCTCGAAATTTCCCCTCCGCGTCACGCCATAGGCAGCGGACACGATGGCTGCGTCGTCAGCCCCGAGAAGCCGCTCGAGCTCGTCCGGCGTCCAGGTAAAAAACCAACCTTCCTCGTCGTGGCCACTTGGAGTCGGGCTGTCCGCATCGGTCGCCGAGTAGAAACCGCCGTCGGGAGCGGTCATCTCGCGCGCGACATAATCCAGGATTTCGCGGGCAACGCGTTGGTACGCCGGGTCGCCCGTGTGTTGCCAGGCCTCGAGATAGACGACCGCCAACTGGGCGTTGTCGTAGAGCATCTTTTCGAAGTGCGGCACCAACCACTTGGCGTCGGTCGAGTAGCGGTGAAAGCCTCCACCGACGTGGTCGTAGACCCCGCCTGCTGCCATCTTGTCGAGCGTGGTCGCTACCATGGCCGTGGCACCGGCATCGCCGGTGCGCCGCGCATATCGCAAGAGCAGCGACAGACGCGAGGGCTGCGGAAACTTCGGTGCACCGCTGAAGCCCCCGTCGACTCGGTCGAACCCCCTCGCGAGATTCTGCACGGCGACGACAATCGTTTTGTCGCTCGGCACTCCGGGCCCCGGCTGCAGAGCCGCCGCTTGCTCGACACGCTGGCTGATCTCCTGAGCGCGCGCGACCACTTGTGTTGGCTCATTGGTGTAGACGCTCAGCATCTCAGCAAGAATGTCGACGAGCCCGGCCCGGTTTCCGCGCACCCCCCGCCGGGGCGGGAAGTACGTGCCTCCGAAGAAGGGCTCCTTGTCGGGCGTCATGATCACGGTCATCGGCCAGCCGCCGCGGCCCGTGAGAAGCGTGACCGCGCTCATGTACACGCTGTCGATGTCGGGCCGCTCCTCTCGGTCCACCTTGATCGCGATGAAGTGCTGGTTGAGGTACGCCGCGATCTCCTCGTCCTCGAACGACTCGCGCTCCATCACGTGACACCAGTGGCAGGTCGAGTATCCGACCGATAGGAAGATTGGCTTGTTCTCCCGCTTGGCCCGCTCGAACGCTTCGTCGGACCAGGCGTACCAGTTAACCGGGTTGTGCGCGTGCTGGAGCAGGTACGGGCTCGACTCCTCGATCAGCCGGTTGGTGAAGCGGGGGGAGCCGTCCTCG
>JBGUEF010000230.1:0-5695 GCA_041821485.1 Deltaproteobacteria bacterium | reverse complement strand
GTTTGCCACCTCGGTGATCCGCTCGCGCACCGGCAGCGAGAGCGGCGAGATTGCCCCATGGGCAAGGTAAGCCGTTCCTTCTAAGTCCGGAAACAGCGTCCGGTCACCAAGCTTCGGCTCCACCATGCGCGCTCCTTAGGGGACACTCTCGACCCATGCAAACACCCGAAAATACTTCACTTCTCAGACAAATATTGCAGCGCCAAGATCACATCTCCCCGGACGACATCGTCGCCTTCGTTCGGAACGATGCTTTCCACCGTGGCCTGCTTGGGCAGGGTATCGCCTTGGTAGACCAGTCGGTTGAAGGTCTTCATCACCTCGAGAAGACCGACGGTCTGACCCTGCTGTACGGTGTCGCCCGACGCGATGAAAGGAGGCTCCGTGGGAGACGGACGGCTGTAGAAACGGCCACTCATCGGCGCCACAAACGCGAGAGCGCCGCGAGGCCCGTCACCGACCGCGGAGGTTGTCGCCGCGGCATCTCCCATCGACGTGGTCGAAATCGCAAGCAGCGCATCGCCGTACTGCACTGGCACACGCGACCGCCCGCCACCCGCGCGGTGGGCGACGCGGCCTGCAACGCCGCCGGGGACCGTGAGGTCGTGCAGCACTCCCAGCACGTCGATCGTACCGACTACCTGCCCTGCCGACACGAGCTGCCCCTCGGCGACCGCAGGCGTGAAGACGCCGACGCTGGGTGCCAGGAGCTCACTCGTCTCTCCGTCGCGGGGGCGGGCGCGCAGGACATGACTGCTCTCGCTCATGCACGCCCTCCGCTCATCAGGACGTCGAGGTCGTGCAGGCTCCAGATGCGCGGGTTCTTCACCCGGCGATAGCCCACGCCTTGGTAGCTCATCTCGACCAGCACCTTCAGCCAGTCGCGGAGCTCGTCGAGCCGCACGATCTCGTCGGTATCCATTTGCCGGGCGGCCACGTACGGATCCATGTCGGCTTCGATGCGCGCCTCGACTTCCTGCATGCGCTTCTCGATCTGCGCCCGCTCCTTCGGGTCAGTCGTCACGATCTCGAAGTTATCGTCGAGCTTGCTGTTGTAGGAGGCGATCGCCAGCGTGCGGCCTTCCATGACGCTGAGCCGGGAGATCGGGGTCGAGAGCTGGAGCACCGGATCATACGGAAGCCCCGCCATCGCGTAGTAACCGGCGCCGGAAGCCTTCCGAAGGAGCACCGTGAACATTGGCGTCTCGTTGGTGCTGTTCGTGTAGATGAGGTTCGACCCATAGGCGAGCAGCCCGTGCCGCTCCGCTTCGGCGCCAATGTCGAAGCCGCTGATGTCCTGCAGCCAAATCAACGGAATGCCGTCGCTGTTGCACGCGCGACTGAAGGCGCTGATCTTGGCGATGCCCTGTCGATATAGAATCCCCGCAGGCCGTTGCTCCTCGCTGGCTTCAGGGTCGTCGATCAATCCTTGCCGGTTGAGCACGAACCCCGCGTACAAGCCACCGACGCGAGCGACGCCGCAGATCATCTCGCGGCCAACCGAGGGCAACACCTCCCAAAAGAGGCTCTGGTCACACAGACGGGCGAGGATCTCGGTGGCGTCGTAGGCCTGACGATGGTCGACCGGGAGCAGGCCCGGAAGCTCTGCGGGAGAATGGGCAGGCTCCACCGACTCGACGCCACCGCGGTAGAAGTCTGCGCCCGAGCTCGGAAGCCGCGACACCTCGCTCCGCAAGCAGTCGATCAGCGTCTCGTCGTCTGGAACGCGCTCGTCGGCACAACCCGATTGGTGCACGTGCACCTCCGGCCCGCCAATGTCGAGCGAGGTGATGTGCTGGCTCTTGGCGCCTTTGATCAACGCCGCGCCGGCGATTACCATATACGCTTGCTCGGTCATGTACACGCGATCGCTGATGATCGGCATGTATCCGCCGCCGGCAATGCAATCCCCAAACACTCCTGCGATTTGCGGCACGCCTTCGGCCGACAGCAGGCTGTTCATCTTGAAGATGTGCCCAGCGCCAGTGGCTCCCGCGAAGCTCTTGCTTTGCTCCGGAAGGTAGAGCCCGCTGCAATCGACAAGATAGAGCGTGGGCAAACGCAAGCGGCGAGCGATCTCCTGGGCGCGTTCGATCTTCTCCGGCGTCTTGGGCCACCAGGCGCCTGACGCCACGGTGTTGTCGTTCGCGATCACGACACACCATCGGCCTTCGATCTGCACGAACGCGGTGACGACGCCGGCCGCCGGGGAGCGAAGCCCGTTGAAATCTACGCCGTAGTTCACGAAGGTGCCGACCTCGAAGATCTCCGACCCGTCGTCCCTCAAGCGGTCGAGCCGCTCACGCGTGGTGAGCTTGTCTTTTTCGTGCACACGGTCGGCGTACTTGTCTCCCCAACCGGCATGGACCTCTGCGCGACGCTCGTCGAGACGCAACGCCAATGGCTCGTGGCCAGCCAGCTCGCGATCGTACGTCGCCTGGTCGACGACCGCTTCACGGGTCTTCCCGATTGGAACTACCGGAACGTGTGCCATCAGCCCTCCCATCCCGGCACGGCGCGCGTGTCGTACCGATTCTCCCGGAACTCCTCCGAGCTCAGAACTGCAAGATGCATTGGAATCGTGGTCGAGATGCCATCGCAACGGATGCCCTGCAACGCTTCGGACAGTCGGTCGCAGGCTGCCTCGCGGTCCTTGCCCCAGGCGATCACCTTGCAGATCAAACTGTCGTAGTGGGGCGGAACTTCGTAGCCGGACTCGACGTGGGTGTCGACGCGCACTCGGTCGTCACCGCTCGTGGCGACTTGCCATCGTTCGATGACGCCCGGGCTCGGCGAGAACCCGTTCGACGGATCCTCCGCATTGATACGGCACTCGATCGCGTGACCTCGAAGGTCGATGTCCTCCTGGGAAAACCACAGCCGCTCGCCACCAGCGATGCGAATCTGGGCCTCCACCAGATCGATGCCCGTCCGCATCTCCGTGACCGGATGCTCCACCTGCAGGCGGGCGTTCATTTCCATGAAGCGAAGCTCTCCGTCCGCATCGAGCAAGAACTCCATGGTGCCCGCACCCACGTAACCGAGGTCGCGTGTCGCACGCACCGCCGCGGCGAGGGTCTGCTCGCGCTCGGCCTCGCTCAACACGAGAGCGGGCGACTCCTCGATGAGCTTCTGGTGCTTGCGTTGCACGGAACAGTCCCGCTCTCCGAGGTGCACGACGTGACCGTATTTGTCGGCAAGCAGTTGAATCTCGATGTGACGTCCACCTTCGATCAGCTTTTCGAGATAGAGGCGGCCGTCGGCGAAGCACGCTAGTGACTCGGCCTGTGCCGCATCGTACGCGGCGTTCACGTCGGCCACGCCACGCACGATCCGCATCCCGCGGCCACCCCCACCGCTCTCGGCCTTCAACAGGATCGGAAACCCAGTCGCCTCCGCAACCTCTCGCGCCTGATCAGCGTCCCGTAGGACCCCCGCGCTCCCCGGGATCAGCTTCAATCCGGCGCGGGCCATCGCGGCCTTGGCCGGCGTCTTGCGGCCGAGCTTCTGCATCACTGCAGCGGGCGGGCCGATGAAGGTTACTCCGTGCGCTTCGCACAGCGCCGCGAAGACCGGATCCTCAGCGAGGAATCCCCACCCGGGGTGAAGAACGCTGCAATGCGTCTGAATCGCAGCCTGCACGATTCGCTCCCTTGCGAGGTAGCTCTCGCTCGATCTCGACGGGCCGAGCACTACCCACTCGCGGTCGCGGAGGTAGGGCGCGTCACGGTCGCCTTCCGAAACGCCAAATACCGGTGTGATATCGAGCGCGTCGCAGGTCCGTGCAATGCGCGCGGCAACCTCGCCACGGTTCGCGATGAAAAGACGTCGAAATCGGCTCACGGGCGCGAACGTTAACACCGCCCCCGTCCCGTGAACAGCGGAGGGAGCATTGCGCCGCGGTTCGTGTCAAAATGGTCCGGTAATGTGTCGCTTATTCGGGTTTCGCAGCGTGATTCAGAGCCAGGTGCATCGGTCGCTGATGGACGCTGACAATGCGCTCGGCGCGCAGAGCAACGACCACCGCGATGGCTGGGGCGTCGCCTTCTATGTCGATGGGGCGCCGCACATCACGAAGAGCCCGGCCACGGCGCTCGACGACGTGCTCTTTCATCGCGTGAGTGGTGTCGTCGCGTCCGAGACCGTCCTTGCGCACGTCCGGCGCGCCACCAACGGCGAGATTTCAGTGCTTAACTGCCACCCTTTCCAGCACGGCAAGTGGGTGATGGCCCACAACGGCGACATTCAAGACTTCAGTAAGCACCGGCCGGAGCTCGTCCAGCGCGTCGCGCCAATGCTGCGCCGCTACATCCTCGGAGACACCGACAGCGAGGTGCTGTTTTTCTTGTTCCTCACGCATCTTTCGCAGCACGGCCCGCTCTCCGGACGCATCGGCGTGGAAGAGACTTCGATGGCGCTCCGAGCCACCCTCGACCACGTGCGCGCGATCTGCGACGTCGACGCGGAGAAAGAACCGTCGCTGCTCACGGTGATCGCGACCGACGGGACGACGATGGTCGCAGCGGAGGGCGGCAAAGAGCTTTTCTGGTCGACCTACAAGACCCGATGCGCAGACCGCGACGCCTGCCCCAGCCTTTCAGCAGAATGCGAAGCCGCCACCGAGAGCGGCTACGTCAACCACCTCATCTTCTCGAGCGAAACAATCCAGGGCGAAAACATTTGGCTCCCCCTCGAGGCCGGCGAACTCATCGGCGTCGACTGGCGAATGAAACTCCTCCGCACCAGCGGCCACCGCCACCTTTCCGTAGTCAACTGAGCAAAAAGGGGACAGTCCCCTTTTTCAAAGGGTTAATTCCTCGATGGAGCAGGTGTACAAGAGCGAGCTGAATCTTGGGGTGCCGTTGGCGCGACCCGAAGAGTTTGCCGCCGTGGACATTGGTCCGCTGTCCGTCTGGCCACCCGTGGTGCTCGCTCCGATGGCGGGGGTGACAAATTGGCCGTTTCGAGCGATTTGCAGGCGGTTTGGGGCAGGGCTCTACGTGAGCGAGATGGTGACGGCGAGGCCGCTCGTCGAGGGCCGGGCCAAGACCTTGATGCTCGCGGAGTTTGGGAAGGACGAGTCGCCGCGAAGCCTTCAGCTCTACGGCGTCGACCCGCACTACGTAGGCGAGGCGGTGAAGTGGCTCGTAGGCGAAGGGCACGTCGACCACATCGACATGAACTTCGGATGCCCGGTTCCAAAGGTCACGCGAAAGGGCGGAGGGTCAGCGATTCCCGCGAAGCCACGGTTGCTCGCGAACATTGTCCGCGCGGCTGTGGAGAACGCCGGCGTGATTCCTGTCACCATCAAGTTTCGAATGGGCATCGACGATAGTTTGCTCACCTACGGGGACGCTGGACGCATCGCGGAAGAGGAAGGCTGCGCAGCAGTCGCACTGCACGCGCGCACCGCGGCGCAACTCTATGACGGCGAGGCGCGGTGGGACGCAATCGCCCGTTTGAAGCAACAGGTCCGAACGATTCCGGTGCTGGGCAACGGCGATATCTGGGAAGCACACGACGCGCTTCGGATGATGCGCACGACGGGATGCGACGGCGTCGTCATCGGTCGAGGTTGCCTCGGCCGTCCCTGGCTATTTCGAGACCTGGCCGACGTCTTCGAAGGACGGGACCCGCGCAACCCTCCAACCTTTGGTGAGGTCGCCGAGATCGCGCTCGAGCACGCTACGCTTCT
>JBGUEF010000229.1:0-5717 GCA_041821485.1 Deltaproteobacteria bacterium | reverse complement strand
GCTTCATCGACGGGTCTCCTGCAGAAACAGTGTCCAGCTGAAGCGCGAAGTCAACCCGCGTGCGCGCTCGGAGCTGCGATCACGCTCGCTTTCGCGGAAGCGGCGCTGTATTCTGCCTCGCCGGAGAAGTTCATCATGTCGATCACTCTGGAAACGCGCTGCCGTTCGCTCGAAGACCCCGAAGGATTCTGGGGCGAAGTGGCCGAAGGAATTGACTGGATCACTCGCTGGGACCGTGTTCTCGACGACTCCAACCCGCCCTACTACCGGTGGTTCCCTGGAGCCCAGCTCAACACTTGTTACAACGCCCTCGACCGGCACGTCGAGAAGCGGGGCAACCAAGCTGCGCTCATCTACGACAGCGCGGTCACTCACCAGAGGCGAACGTACACGTATCGGCAGCTTCGCGACGAGGTCGCGGTCTTCGCAGGTGCGCTCGCGTCGCATGGCGTTACCAAGGGCGATCGCGTCTTGCTCTACATGCCGATGATCCCCGAGGCCGTCATCGCAATGCTCGCATGCGCTCGGCTCGGCGCCGTGCATTCGGTCGTGTTTGGCGGCTTCGCGCCGCAAGAGCTCGCAACGCGTATCGACGACGCCGAACCCAAGACCATCGTGTCGGCGTCTTGCGGCATCGAAGGCGTTCGAGTCATCGAGTACAAACCTCTGCTCGACCAGGCGATCGAGCTTTCGCGCCACAAACCCGCCTCGTGCATCATCCGCCAGCGCGAAAGCTGTGAGTGCGACCTGACAGAGGGGCGTGACGTTTCTTGGCAAGACGCTGTCGCAGCGGCCAAGCCGCACGGCTGCGTGCCGGTGATGGCAACGGATCCACTCTATATTCTCTACACTTCGGGAACGACCGGAGTGCCCAAGGGCGTCGTGCGAGACAACGGCGGTCATGCGGTCGCACTGAAATGGACGATGCAGAAGGTGTACGACGTTCAGCCTGGCGAAGTGTACTGGGCCGCGTCCGACGTGGGTTGGGTCGTCGGCCACTCCTACATCGTCTACGGCCCACTCCTGAACGGGAACACCACAATCCTCTACGAAGGCAAGCCCGTGGGTACGCCTGACGCGGGCGCATTCTGGAGAGTGATCGCGGACCACGGCGTGAACTGCATGTTCACCGCACCCACGGCGTTTCGAGCGATCAAGAAGGAAGACCCGACGGGTGCTCTGATCGCCGACTACGACCTGAGCACATTGCGGTCGTTGTTCTTGGCCGGCGAGCGCTCGGATCCAGACACCCTCGAGTGGGCGGAAGGAAAGCTCGGGGTTCCAGTCATCGATCACTGGTGGCAGACCGAAACCGGGTGGGCGATCTGCGCAAACTGTCTCGGGCTCGAGCACCTTCCCATCAAGCATGGGTCGCCATCGCTCGCCATCCCGGGCTGGGACGTGCAGGTCGTCGACGAGAGTTGCAAGCAACTTCCGGCCGGCACCACGGGGGCCCTGGTGGTCAAGCTCCCGCTACCACCCGGAAGCCTGCCGACGCTTTGGAACGACGACGAGCGCTTCGTGAGCTCGTACCTCACGGAGTTCCCGGGTTACTACAAGACCGCCGACGCCGGCTACATCGATGAGGACGGCTACGTCTACGTCATGTCGCGCACCGACGATATCATCAACGTCGCGGGACACCGGCTGTCGACCGGCGGCATGGAAGAGGTCGTCGCCGCTCATGCCGACGTAGCGGAATGCGCGGTGATTGGCGTGGCCGATGAGCTCAAGGGCGAGATCCCACTCGGATTCTTGGTGCTCAACGCGGGCGTCGACCGGCCGTTCCACGACATCGTCTCGGAAGTCATCCAGATGGTCCGCGCCGAGATTGGCCCGGTGGCGGCTTTCAGAACCGCGATCGTCGTGCAGCGCCTTCCCAAGACCCGCTCTGGCAAAATCCTACGCGGCACGATGAAGAAGATCGCCGATCGGACCGAATGGAAGATGCCGGCGACGATCGACGACCCCGTCATCCTCGACGAGATCACGGAACGACTACAAGCGATCGGATACGGATAAATGAACAGGGAGCAAGAGCGCGCACTCCTTCTCTTTGCAGTCGCCATCGTGCTCATCGCTACCCCGGTTCGGGCCGTCTGGCTTCAAACCTGGTGGTCCCCGTTCGCCTTCTGGCTCTCCATGATCGCGGTCGTCGCGCTGCTTCATCGCACCGACCATGCCGCTTAATCACTTCGTTCTCTTCTTCCTTTCTGCCGCCCTACTCGGCTTCTACATCTTGGGTTCCGAGGTCGTGGAGCGTTCCCCGCGTTGGGGCGGACTGGGGAGAAGCCGTTTCAGCTATGCGCTCGCCCTGGCGGTCTACGCGACCACGTGGACTTTGTTCGGCAGCGTCGGTTTCGCGGCGAGCGAGGGCTACGACTTCCTCGCGATCTACTTCGGCGTCACCTTGTCTTGCATCGCGATCCCTTTCCTGTGGGCGCCCGTCGCAGAGTTGGTCGACCGATATCGACTCGGAAGCATCGCAGACCTCTTCGCCTTCAGGTACCAGAGCCGCACCCTGGGTGCGGCCGTGTCGATCTTCATGGTGGCCGGCCTTCTCCCGTACATCGCATTGCAACTTCGAGCGGTCGCCGACGGCGCGGCGATCCTGGTCGGTGAGGAACCGAGCGAAACGCTCGGATCCGTCTACGCAATCTTGCTCAGCTCTTTCGCCGTGGCGCTTGGCGTCCGCTACGCGGACGGTCGGGCCCATCGCCCCGGACTGATCGCGACACTGGCGTTCGAGAGCATTTTCAAGCTCGTCGCGCTGTTGGTGGTCGGCACGGCGGTGCTGATGACCATCTTTGGGGGGATTCGCGGACTCGACACCTATCTTCAGGAACGGCCCGAGCTGGTCGAGAGCATGACCAGCCCCGTCATGGGCGACTCCTGGATTTCGCTCGTCTTCGTGACGTTTTGCGCCGCGTTCCTGCTGCCCCGTCAGTTTTTCGTCGCCTTCGTCCAGCGACCCGGGCCGCGCAGCCTCGAGACTGCCCGATGGGCGCTGCCGCTGTACCTGTTCGCGATCAATCTGCCCGTGCCGATTCTATATTGGGCCGGGCGCGACCTCGCGGCACCTGGCATTCGCCCTGACGTTTACGTTCTGGTGGCGGTGCAAAGCTCGCCCGCACTCCAAACGCTCGCCTTCCTCGGCGCGGTTTCCGCAGCAAGCGCGATGATCTTGGTGTCATCGATCGCGTTGAGCGGCATGGTGGCAAACTACCTCGTGCCGCGCTTCGGACCGTCTCCCGAATCACTACTGACGCGCTGGGCCGTTTTTCGACGCTCGACCATCGTCGGCGTGGTCGTCGCTGGCCTATTGATCCACTTCACGCTCCCTCGCACTCGGTCACTCGTCGACCTCGGGCTGGCCTCGTTCGTCGCGGTCACACATCTGCTTCCCGGTTTGCTGGGAGCGCTCTTTTGGCAACGCGCAACACGGGCGGGCGTGCTTGCAGGCCTGGTCGTGGGTGCAACCTCATGGGCGGTGTTGACCGCGTCACCGCTCTTCGGGGTCGAGGTCGACGTCTCTCGCCTGTTTGCGCTGTTTGGTTTCTCGGACCCCACTGCTCGAGGGCCTGCAATTTGGCTCAGCCTCACGGCGCATGGGTTCGTCTTCATGGGCGTCTCGCTCCTGACCAATCGCTCGCCAGAGGAGCGCAACGCTGCGGAAGCCTGCCGGGAGCCACGGGTGACCCGGCTCTTGCAGGTTCCCGATTCGGCCGAGGCGCTTCAGGAGCGCCTGGCGTCTTACGTCGGAAAGGACATCGCCATCCAGGAGATCTATGAAGCCGCTTCAGCGGCCGAGGTCTATTGGCCGCCCCGCGATCGGCCCGAGCTGCTCCGACTGATCACCGAGCTCGAGGGCCGCCTCAGCGAACGCATCGGGCCACTGGCCGCGCGCACCTATGTTCAAGGAGGCCGGCCGGTGCGAGCGAACGCGCTTGCGGAACGGTTGCGCGCGTTTCGTGCGCTCGACTCACTCGAAGCCGACGCGTCGCAGCGAACCTCACCAGCCCACGCTGCTCGCCGATACCTCTCGCGGCTGATGTCTGAGTTGCCGGTAGGCGTGTGCACCGTCGACGATCACGAGGACGTCGTCGTGTGGAATGCACAGCTCCAGCGCATCTCCGGCCTCAATGAGGACGACATTTGCGGGAACCCGGTGCAAGACATTCCGAGCCCCTGGTGGCCATTGTTCAACGAGCTCGCGCACCAGCCCACCGGCTCGGTGATCGAACGCGAGTACGACTCTGGCGACCAGAAGATTCAGCTACGCGCGCAGACCGCAGCGATCCCCGGCGAGGTCGAGGAGGGCCGAGTGTTCGTCGTCGAGGACATCACAGCCCTGCGAGAGCTCGAGCGGCACGTCGCGCATAAGGATCGACTTTCCTCGATCGGCACATTGGCATCGGGAGTCGCGCACGAGGTCGGCAACCCGCTCACCGGAATTCTCATGGTCGCCAAGAACCTGGCGGCCGACCCTGGCGCTGACGACGCCGCCGAACGACTCGGAATCATCGTGGACGAAGCGCAACGCATTCATAGAATCGTACAGAGTCTTCTCACCTTCAGTCGGCGCGACGAGGCACCGGTCGAACTCCGGACAATCTCGGTAACCGGCGTGGTGCGCACGGCCGCGGAGCTGGCAAAGCTCGAAACCGCGGGGTGCAAGATCGACCTGCACCTCGCCGTCGATGCACCTGCGATGGCAAGCCCAGATGGGTTAACCCAGGTCCTCGTCAATCTGTTGAACAATGCGCGCCAGGCCTGTCCGTCGGGTTCGACGGTCACTGTGCGCACTCGTGTAGAGAACGAGTCGATTCACATCGACGTCGACGACGAAGGCCCCGGAATCCCCAAAGAGCTGTCGGATAGGGTATTTGAGCCGTTTTTTACGACGAAACCCGATGGACAGGGCACGGGCCTGGGCCTGTCGGTATCCAGGCAAATCGTCGAGCGCTTCGGCGGAGCTCTGACCTACGAGCCGCGGCGCTCGGGTGGCAGCCGGTTCACAATTACCCTCCAAGCCCACGAAAACTAAAGGATTGAAGGACGCTGCTGTCCTTTGGTATTAATCACCGGTGGTGAAGATCCTTTTGGTGGAGGACGAGCGGGTCATCCGCGCGGAGATCAGGCGCATTCTCACGCGCGATGGGCATCAGGTCGTCGATGTCGCAAGCGTTCCCGAAGCCGAACGGGAGCGCCCCGAATCGTTCGACCTCGTGATCACCGACGTGAGGCTCAGCGGGGAGACGGGTGATGTCTTGATCGAGCGAGCCGGCCAGGTTCCCGTGATCGTGATGACGGCCTATGGTTCGGTCGGCGCCGCAGTGGACGCGATGAAGCGAGGCGCGGTGGACTACCTGTCAAAGCCCTTCGAGCCGGCAGCATTGAGCGCAGCGGTCGATCGGGTGCTTCGGCATCGCGCATCGGCTCGCCAGAATGGCCAAGCCACCGTCGTAGATCCGTACGAGCTCGTCGCCACGGAATCTAGTCCTATGCAGGAAGCGCTACGTTGGGCGCGCAAAGTCGCACCGACCGAAGCTACCGTGTTGATCCTGGGCGAGTCGGGGACCGGAAAGGAGCTCATCGCTCGCGCCGTTCATAATCAGAGTACCCGAGAGGGCGCGTTCGTGGCCGTCAACTGCGCATCGATCCCGGAGACGCTGCTCGAGTCGGAGCTCTTCGGGCACGAGAGAGGCGCGTTCACC
>JBGUEF010000228.1:0-5731 GCA_041821485.1 Deltaproteobacteria bacterium | reverse complement strand
GGAGACGGCCGTCGCGCAGAGCAGCGTCTCTGCACTAGCCACGAACGCGAGGGCTACCGCCGCAATCAGGATGTCGGCCTCCATCAGCTTCGCCAGCGAATCGACAGTCGGCAGGGTGACGTACGAAACCAACGAGTCCTTGACGACCACGTAGTCAATCGGCAGTTGAAGCACGGCGGCAGCGACGGTCCCCACGACGACACCTGCAAGCGCGCCGGGGAAGACATGGAGTCTTTGGGGGCGGAACCGATCCCAGAGCACGATCGTGAGCAGCGTCGCCATTCCGATCGACGCGGCGATGTAGTGGGTGCGTTCATCCCCGGTCGTGATTGCCTTCAACATGCCAGAGGGGATCTGGACAATGTTGTAGAGGACGCTGCCTTCGATATCGTCGTCGATCATCACGTGGAACTGTTTGGCAATGATGATGATGCCGATCCCGGCCAGCATGCCGCGGATCACCGCTGGGGAGACCGCGCGAAAATAGGTCCCGAACTTCAGGAAGCCCGCGAGCGCCTGGATCAGCCCGGCCAGCATGACGACGACGGCGATGCTGGTGATGCCGTACGGATCCTCGTCGGTGCGGAAGGCCCCCACCCACTCGAGCACCAGCACACTCAGCCCCGCCGAAGGACCCGAGATCTGAAGCGGCGCTCCACCGAGGAAGCCCACCACCACACCACCCACGGCGGCGGTGATCAACCCCAGCGAGGCCGGCATCCCCGACGCCCGCGCAATCCCCATCGACAAGGGGAGCGCGATCAGGAAGACCACGATAGAGGGCGGCAGGTCCTCGACGATGGACCTCAGTTTGTCGCTCGGCGGACGCAAGAGGCCCTTGTACCACGGGGAAGCGCCTTCTCGGCGCCCTGAAGCTCTCAAAGATGACGCCTCGTGGAAGCAGTCGCCCGGGCCAGAAACACCGGTAATGACAGAACCATTACAGATGCGCTCCTTCGGAGAGGCTATGGTGCCTGCCGGGTTTCGTACCTCTTGGAGTCCCGATCCATGGCTACCGACCTTTCCTCCATCGCCCTATTTAGCGACCGCGGACCGTCGGTGGCTCCGTGAGGATTGCGGTTCTATTCGCTGGCTTCCTAGTCGTAGCGCTCAGTGCAGGCGCGTACTTCTTGAGTACGCGGGCCGTCGAGATCACGGCCTGGGCGCAGCACGCCGCACTCGAGTCCGCTTTGCCCGAGCATGAGGTCTTCGAGACCGACCGCGGAGAAGTGCACCGCTATTCCGGTGGCGAAGGGAACGTGCTCGTCCTGGTTCACGGGTTCGGCGACAGCGCAGGTGGCTGGGCACTGGTCGCGCGCACACTCGCCGAGCAGTATCGCGTCGTTGCGGTCGACCTCCCCGGACACGGCGCCTCTGATCCGCAAGCACCACCGCTCGGTTTCGACGACGTCGCGGCGGGCCTCGAGGCGGCCCTCGAAGACCAGGGCGACCAGCTCGTTTTGCTCGGGAACTCGCTTGGCGGCTGGGTCGCGATGCAGTTCGCACTCGATCACCCGTCGCGGGTCCAACGGCTCCTCCTGCTGAACTCGGGGGGCGCCTCATGGGCGCGAGTCGACGAGGCGCTCCTGCTTCCGACGACACGAGAAGAGCAGCGGGCCAAGAACCACGCAATCATGGCCGACAAAGCCCCGCCGCTCCCGGGCTTCTTCCTCGATCAGCTGATCGAGCGCGGCCACGACCCGCGTCTGCAGTCGCTCTGGATCGAGCACCAGCAAGGACATTACCTCGACGAGCAACTGCCCGAGCTCCAAATCCCGGTTGAGATGCTCTGGGGTACACCCGATCCGATCTTTCCAGTCGAGGGTTACGCCGACCGGCTGCGGGCTGCTCTGCCAAGTGCCTCCCTGCATCTCCTCGAGGAGTGTGGGCACGCACCGCAGTATTCCTGCCCTGGCGACCTGGCCGAGCTCGTCCTTGGTCTGCTTACACCAGCAGAGGCCAGTCCCTGATCATCGGGACCGGGCGAACACCGAACAGAGTCATGACATTCGCAACGCAGCAATCGCAGCGATGATCGTGGCGAACCCCGTGATGCCCCAGATGATCAGAAAAGTGAAGACCACCTTCACGCCCTGCGGAGTGCCAATTCGCAAGCCGCGCCGTTGCATCGTGACTCGGGTGAAGATCCCACGACCTGCAAAGTAGACGTACACGCTGCCGCCAATGAGCCCGAAGTACACCCACGCCGGGTGGTCGATGATGAGCAGCACCCCTGCCACGAGCAGTGTCCACAGCGTGAGGAAGTCCCAAAGGGCTTCGCCGCGAACATCGGCCCAGAAGGCGGGCTCCACATCGGCCTCCTTTTCCGAGAGGCCAAGCTTTGCGCCGATTGTTGGAGCGAAACACACGACTGCCTGTCCGCCCCAGCAGAGCAGCGACGAAGCCACGAGGGCAATACCCCAGAAGATCTGCATGATGTTTGCTCCGAACGAGCCTACGAGCGTACTGTTGATCAGAATCGGAGGTGGAGCATGCGGTGGCGGTACTGTCTTTTAATCGTGGGGAGCGCATTTGCGCTCATGGGCGGCAACTGCAGCGAAAGCGGGGTGATAGCTTGTGTCGAGGACGCCGATTGCGCCGACACCTGCGCCTCCGAGTGTGAACGGCGCGGCGAAGAGCTCTTGGCGGCCGTGTGCGGTGACAACCGGGCTTGCCAATGCACCTGCACGACTTCAGGGATGGGCGGTGCCGGCGGCGGTGCCGGTGCCGCTGGTGGCAGCGGCGCTGGTGGCAGCGGTGCTGGGGGAACCGGCGGTTCCTCCTAGGGCCCGTCGGTCCGCCTGCCCAGCTCAGCGGCGGCGCGGCCCGTCACGAGTGGGAGATCCAAGTAGGTCTTGATGCCCGCGTCGGCTTGGCAGACGTAGGGGATCGCGCTCACACAGTGGATGGCCGTCGCGACGATACCGGGATTTCTCTCGAGCCCGGCTGCGATCGACTCGGGATGGATCCCGTGAAACGTCGTCTTGATGCTCGGGTCTCCGGTCACCTCGATTTCAAAGCGCTCGCCTTCGGGGCCAAAGCTCCACGGTGGGTCGAGGTTCTCCTGCCCCATGAACCAGTTCGTTCGTGCGGTCGCCACGGGTTCTCCGCGCACGAGTCCCTCCCAGGTGAAACGTTGCGCGGCCACCTGGCCTGGCTCGATCGTCCCGATTGGGGATTCGATCGGGGCGGTGGCCACTGAAACTTCATGCGTGCTTCGAATGTCCGGATCCAAGTCGAAGCCCAGCGCATCTGCGATCATCTCGATCGACTGCGAGAAGCCTTCGGTAAGCAGCGTCAGCATCGGACTCGTCTGTGCCTGTTGCGGGGTCTTGCCGAACAGCATGATGTTCCTGATCACATCGGTCGCGGCATAGCTACGGATGTCCGAAAACTCCTCGGCGCGCACGTGCGTGATCGCACGAGTGAGGGCCG
Organism: Deltaproteobacteria bacterium; assembly: GCA_041821485.1. Taxonomy (GTDB): domain Bacteria; phylum Myxococcota_A; class Polyangia; order Polyangiales; family Houyiibacteriaceae; genus SG8-38. The sequence continues at coordinate 2,296 of JBGUEF010000228.1, read as the reverse complement.
CGATGCTCAGCGGCAAGCGCTCCGTGATACCGCCCGGATGAATCCCCGTTCCATGGAGTGTCACTCCACCTTTCTCGCAGGCTGCCCGCAGGTCCGCGACGTCCCGCTTACCCGGGTAGAACCAGTTGAGCGGGGTCACCACGTTGATGCCCGACTCCAGAATCCGAACGACCTCCTGCCGATTGGGAAGGAGAGGCGCGTAGAGCACGCAGTCCGGCCGAAGCTGGAGGATCTCGTCCATGTCGTTCGTCGCACGCACGCCGAGCGGATCAATACCGGCGATCTCCCCTGCGTCGACGCCGTTCTTTTCTTCGTGGTGCACGTACGCGCCGACCAGCTCCATCGATGGGCACGCCGCGATGACGCGAATCTGGTGCCTCGCGATCTCGCCCGTGTACCACTGAATGATCCTGAGCTTCTTCATCCGCTACATTGCCTCCTCGGTCGCGCAGCTCACTTTCGCGTGATGCGCTCCAGAACCTTGTCGGTGCGCTCCCCATAGGGAGGGACCATTCCGGAAAGCCGCTGCAGGTTGAGCCAGCCCTGCTTGTAGACCGCGCGCGGATGGCTGAAGGTCTTGAAGCCGTCAAACCCGCGGTACGCGCCGATGCCGGACGCCCCGACACCCCCGAAAGGCAGGTCCTCGAAGCCCGCGTGCACCATCACGTCGTTGATGCAGGTGCCTCCCGAAATTGTGCTGTCGAGCAATCGACGCTGGGTCGCCTGATCCTGGCTGAAGATGTAAAGGCCGAGGGGCCGAGGATGCGTATTGATATAGGCGGTGCACTCTTCGAGGGCCTTGTACGTCTTGATTGGCATCAATGGGCCGAAGATCTCCTCCTGCATGATCTTCAGGTCGTCGCCGGGGTTGACGACGAAGGTGAAGGGGATCTTGTAGGCGCCTTCCTGGCCGCTGAAGTCTTCCCCAGCCGGGTTGATCTCTCGCACGTCGACGCCGGCGGACCTCGCTTCGTCCACATACGAACGCAGCCGGCGGTAGTGGCGCTCATTGATCACGGCACAGCAATCCGGGTTGTCGCGTACGGTGGGGAACATCTCGCTTGTCCAGTCCGTCGCGTGCCGAATGAAGTCCTCGAGCTGATCCTCGGCGACCATGATGTAGTCGGGACCGAGACAAGCCTGCCCGGAGTTGAGGGCTTTGCCGGTCATGATGCGAACCGCCGCGTCTTCGAGCTTCGCGTCGCGCGCGATGATCACGGGAGACTTCCCGCCAAGCTCGAGCGTCACGGGCGTCAGATTCTCGGCGGCCGCCGCCATGACGAGCTTGCCGACGTTGGGCGATCCCGTGAAACAGAGGTGGTCGAACGGCAGCGAACAGAAGGCTGCGGCCACGTCGGGTCCTCCTGACACACAGGCGATCTCGGCCTCTTCGAAACTGTTGGCGATGAGGCGCTCCAGCAGTGCCGCGGTCGCGGGGGCCCCTTCCGAGAACTTGAGCATCACACGGTTGCCCGCAGCAAGCGCGCCAGTCAATGGGGAGAAGATTGTGTTGATGGGGAAGTTCCACGTGCCGACGATGCCGACGACGCCCTTGGGCCGATACTCCACCGCTGCCTTGGCGCCGAAAAGCAGGTGGGGCATGCCAACTTTCCGCTTCTCCCGCTTCATCCAGCGCCGGACGTGCTTCTTGGCGTACTTCAAGCTCTCCATCGTGCCGTAGATGTCCGACATCAGTGACTGATGACGGGAGCGGTTACCGAAGTCCTGGTCGATCGTGTCGGCGATCTCATTTTGATTGTCGTGGAGAATGCAAAGCGCGCGCTCCAAGCGATCGAGGCGCGTCTCGGCGCTCACGAAGCCTTCCGCGACGAAGGCCGCTCTCTGCGTTTCGAGCAGCGCCTTCATCATTGAGTCGGCTCGGGGTTCTCGCGCTCGAGAATGCTCTGGGTGCGCGTCCGCAGACGTTCGTCGCTCTTTCCGAGCTTCGAGAGAATCCAGAAGCGACCATCGCGAATGCCTTCGATGGCCATGTCGGCGACCTCTTCTGGCTCGGTGAGCTTGAACTCCACGCCCGCGCTTTCCGCGAGTGCCTTCATGTCGACGTAGGTGGCGGGCGCCTGCCCCTCGATGCGGAAGGCGTCCGGCCGGACGCGGTCCGAGTTCAGGATGTTGGTATTGACGAGGTGCGGTCCCGGGAAAAGGAGGTGGGCGTGGAGCTTGGCGTCATCCATGAGGAACTGAAAGTGCAACACCTCGGTGAGGCTGGTGACGGCGGCCTTCGAAGACGCGTAGACCGGGGTCGTCGGCAAGGAGGCGATGCCCCCGTTCCCCGAGG
>JBGUEF010000227.1:0-5758 GCA_041821485.1 Deltaproteobacteria bacterium | reverse complement strand
TCTCGTCAGAGAAGAAGCTTCGCCCGCTGTTCTGCAGGATGCCGTCCTTCTCGATGTAGATCTTGTCATGCCCGACCACCATGATCTCGTTTACGTTCGGCATCTCCAGCAGGTCCTTCTGCATCGCCTCTTGCGTCTGGTCCAGCGGACGGATCACCACCAGGCAGCCCCCGGTCCGGTTCTGGATCTCGTGCATCCTTCCGCTGCGCAGCAGTCGTCCTTGCTCGATGATGATCACTCCGTCGATCATCTCCGACAGGCTGCTCAGAATGTGCGAGCTCACCAGGATCGCCTTCCCCTGCCCCGCCAGCGCCCTCACCAGCTCGGCCGGGTTGCGTGCACGCTTCAGAATGTCGCCAGCGTCACGAAGGTTTCGAATCCAGGAGGCGGCCATCTCATTTGAGCGTACGGCGCGCCGACGGTTTCGTCACTCCGTGACCGAATCGGGTAATCGTATGACCGCTCCCGGTGAGGTTTCGAGCGGCCTCACGGCGATGGGGTCTACGGTCCAATCCTCACCGGCCACCGGGTGCCTGGCGGTGATCCAAGCGGCACCCGCCGGAACGCCTCGCAATCGAAATCGGCCCTCGGCGTCGCTGCGGGTCGCGCGCTCCCAGCGCGGCGGGTCGCCCCAGGTGACCTCGGCGTCCGAGACCGGTTCACTCCGTCCGTCCAGCACCTCGCCTTCGACGATGCCTCCTGGCTCCATGCGGACGGTATCCAGCTCCTGGGGGCGGTCGACGTAGTGCGGGGGCTCGAGAACGACGCGGCGACTCTGCGGCTCGTAGTCCGGATGCGAAAAGGAGATCTCGTACGTGCCGGTCGGCGCGCGGCGAAACACAAAGGTGCCGTCGCTTCGCGTTTGGGCGTCTCGTTGGATTAGACCGTCGAGACGGACTCGCACGCTTCCGAGTGCGTCGCCGGTCCAGTCGTCGAGCACCTCACCGAGGAACGTGACGCCGGCCGACATCACGACGCGAACGTCGCCGCTGCTTTCGATTTCGGGGATGCGTGCCGGACTGAAGGCCGGATGCTCGGCGCTAAGCTCGTACGGGGGCTCCGGCAGGGCAGGCACGGAGAACGTTCCGTCGGCGTCGGACTTCGCGGTTCGCTCGGTCGGGCTTGCAGGGCTCTTGGCCGAGACGGTGAGCAGCGCGCCGCTCACACCAAAGCCACGTTCGTCCACGACGCGCCCGCGTAGCGTGTAGAGCGCGCTCGCAAGCGCCAGCTCGATGGTGACGAGTGCGTCGTCTCCGATCGCGACCGACTCGCGTGCCGGGGGAAGATCGTACGGCAGGGCCGTGACGCTCACCTCACCGCGCACTCCGCGAAACGAAAACGAGCCGTCGGATGCGGTCACCGACATCCGTGGCAGTCGTTCGGTCGGCGTTCGAAGCTCGACGGGGATTCCTTCGAGGCCGTTGCCTCGCTCATCGACGACGCGGCCCGCGAGCTCGGCGCCCGCGCGCATCACGATGCCGACATCCGAACGCGCCGCTCCGGGACCGACGCGGAGGCGCTCCGACTCGGCAGGCGCAAAGTCGTCGTGGCTTGCGGCAATTGTGTACGGCCCAGGACGAAGGTTCGGCAGGACGAACCCGCCGTCCGAGCCCGTCGTGACCTGCCGGACGAACGCGAGCGCACCGCTTCCCGTGGCCGAAATCGGCGGGACCGGTCCCGATGTCACGCCGAGCGAATCGCTTTCACCCGGGACTGCGGCGCGCAGTTCTCCCTCCCCAAAGGCGCGAACGAGAGCGCCCCCGATCCCCCAGCCTCGTTCATCAACGACGCGGCCTTCGATCATGGACGCTCGTTCGAGCCGAACCGTCATCGATGGCTCTGCGGCGCTGTGCCGCACGGGCCCGGCCGCGACGTATCCGTCCGCCTCAACGTACAAGCTGTGCTCGTCACCGACGATCCCGGCAAGCTCGAACCGCCCGCGGTCGTCGCTCCTCGCGCTGCGGGTGTACAGCCCAAGCCCGCCGGTCGCTATCGTCACCTCCGCGTCCCGGATCGCACGCCCGGTATGCACATCGACGACCTGGCCCGCCAGCGTCCAGCCCTTCGCGAGCCGTATTCCGAACGCACGCCGCGCCCCGGCATCGAGGATCAGCCCCTCGACCGGTGGAGCGACCAGGCCACCTTTGGAGGCTCGAAGCTCATAGATTCCTGCCGGAATGTCCGGCCAATGAAAGCGCCCGTCGGCCGCGCTTCGAACGGAGCGAGCCGGCCAGAAGCCGCTTCCAGCCAGCGAGACGAGCGCCCCTCCGAGAGGTCTGCCCGCTACATCGTAAATCCGCCCCGCGAGTGTCGCCGATCCCCCGTCGAGCTCCGCCGAGGAGACAATCCGAGCTCCATCGGCTCGCCGAGCTTCTGAGGTCAGATCGGTTTTTGGGCCGTAGGTGCCTGGAATTACAAAAGTCCCGAGCACCAAAAGCCCAGTGATTGCGCCAGCCACTCGCATCCAGCTTGGTTTTATCGTTGATCGCACCCTGGGGCGAGGCCGCATTGTTGCGACACCCTGGGAGCAATGCTACATCGCGGCTCCTTCAGAACTCGGAAACCGGCCATGGCACAGACATGTGATTTCTGCGGTAAGAACCGCCACAAAGCTCACAAGGTGAGCCACTCGAACATCAAGACCAGGAAGTGGCAGCAGCCCAACCTGCAGTCGATTCGGGCGCTCATCGACGGCCAGATCCGCCGCGTCTCGGCCTGCACGCGCTGCATTCGCTCGGGTAAGGTTGTCAAGGCCGCCTAGACGCCCACAGGCTCCGCTTCCACCGGGTTGCGATCCGGCTTCGATCATTCTGACGTTTCCTGTCGCCCCCGAGCATGCGGGCCAGCGCCTGGACCGATTCATTCAGCATCGGATTCCAAGGCTTTCGCGGACCCGCGCCCAGGAGGTCGTGCGATCCTGCGCGTACCGAGCCGATGGCACGCGCCGCCGGCCGAGTGACCGCGTACGGGCTGGCGAGAACGTCGTCCTGGTGCGCCCTCCTTTCGAGGAGCCCAATGTCCCCCTCTACTTCGACGTCATTTACGAGGACGACGCGGTTCTTGCGGTCGACAAGCCCTCCGGGCTTCCGGTGCACCCGTCTGCCACCTATCACAAGAACACACTCACCTATCTGCTTCGGCAACGCTTCGGACCGAACGCCCCGCAGATCGCACACCGGCTCGACCGCGAAACCAGCGGGCTATTGCTCTGCGGCCGCACGCGTGGCGCCGAGCGCGATCTCAAGATCGGATTCGAGAATCGCAGGGTGAGCAAGCGCTATCTCGCGATCGTGCGCGGGGTCATGCCCGAGGACGAAGGGCGCATCGAGCTTCCCATGGATCGTGCGCGGGAGGGCCTTCACATCTTGATGGAGGTGACGCCCGAAGGAGAAGGGTATCCATCGGTCACGCGCTACCGGGTCGTCGCGCGGCGAGACGACGCTACCTTGGTGTCGCTGGCACCCGAGAGCGGCCGGCAACACCAGCTCCGGGTGCACTTGAGCGCGATCGGTTTTCCGATCATCGGCGACAAGCTCTACGGGCCTGAAGGTTCGCAACCCTTCCTAGATTACATCGAGACCGGCATGACCGACGAGCTTCGGCGGCGGCTCGGTCACGATCGTCAGGCCCTGCATGCCTATGAGCTCGAGTTCATGCACCCCAGCACGGGCGAGCCGATGACCCTGAGGGCACCGCTCGCGGAGGACCTGGTCGGGCTATGGGGCGAACCCCTCCACGATGCCGCATTCGCGTCGGCGCGGGCGTGCTAAGGTCGAAGCCGTGCGTGCGCTGGGCGTAGCTATCGCTTGCTGGGGGGCCGGCTGTGCCGGAGCGTCGTCCAATGCACCCGCGACCGACTATCGGTCCTCGGATGTCTCGCTGTTCGACAACGCCGTGGATCTCGTCGAGGCCCCGGTCATTGTCGAGGGAGAGTGGAGCGGTGCGTTCGAACGGCGCGTGGGACGGGCCGACCTCATCGCGGTGGTCCGTGTGGAATCGCTGAGCTCCGACCTGGTCAAGCGGCGATCTGCCTATCGGCTCACCGTCACGGTCGACGAGCGGCTCAAGGGGGGCTCCTCGACGGAGATCGTGTTGCGTGTCCGGGACGACGAGCCCGGCTACCCGACTGTTCGCGTCAACGAGGACTGGCTCCTCCACCACACATCGGTCGCGTTCATCAAGTGGGAGAGCGACCCCGGGTCGCCCGAGCTGATCGCCCACTGGCACCTCTCCCCCGGTTCGGATGCGGTCCGCGACAAAATCGAATTTCTCCTTCGCCAGCCGGCGAAGGACCCACACACCGAGGTCGAGGTGCTCGAACCCTAGTTTGGCGTTCGACGTAACCTCAGCCCCCATCGTAGACTAAGCACGGAGTGATGCAGATGCGTATTTTGCCCATAGTTTTGACCCTGTCTTTTCTGACGCTGCTCGCCGGTTGCGAGCGGGGCGCGCCGGTGCCCGAAGCTGCCGGGCACGACCACTCGAAGCACGATCACTCGAAACACCTGCAGGCGGCCGCTGAGGCACCCGCCGACGAGAAGAAGGCTGACGAGCCGGTGGGCCCGAGCATCGAGACCGGCTCGTTTCTGCTCGCGGTCACTCCGGTCCAACCGGGGTACAGGATCGGCAAGTCGGGTGAGGTCGAGATCGCCCTAGAGGGCCGCGGCGAATGGCATGTGAATCAGGAGTACCCGATCCGGGTCGATCTGAAGGCGGAGCCCGGGGTGGCGCTGAAGAAGCGCGAGCTCGTCAAAGACGACGCGAAAGAGTTCGGCGAGGACAAAGTGCGCTTCCTCGCGGCGGTGGAGCCCTCGGCAGCCGGGGACCACGAAGTGACCTGTGACGTTTCCTTTGCCATGTGCACCGAAGAAAACTGTATCCTCGAGAAGCGAACGGTGGCGATGCAACTCAAGGTGGAATGAGATGAGCGAGGGGGGACTCAAATCTGCGTTGGGGACGATTCGTGAGGAGGTCAAAACGCGGTTCGAGGCCCAGAAGCGAGTGCTCTCGTTCGGAGAGTATTTGGAGCTCGTTCAAGGCAGCCCGCGCACGCACACGCGCGACGCGAGCAGGTACCTCAAAGATTGCTTGGATTTCTTTGGTTCGTACGAAGTAGAGCGGCCGGCCGGGGTCCTCAAGCGCTGGAAGCTCTTCGACCTCGAGTTCGGCCTTCACGATAGCGGACATCAGGGCGAGCTGAGGCTGCGCGATCGCCTCGCCGGGCACGAAGCCACGCAGGAGGCGTTCTACCGTGTCCTCGACGGGTTCGAGCGGGAAGGGCGTGCCAATCGACTCGTCCTCCTCCACGGGCCGAACGGAAGCGCGAAGTCGACGTTTGCTGCGTGTCTGATGCGCGGGCTCGAGGCCTATTCCGACACCGACGATGGCGCGCTCTACCGGTTCTCGTGGATCTTTCCGCGCGTGCGTGAGGGGGCCGGAATCGGCTTCTCGACCTCGGCGGACGAGCTCGGTCAGGGGGACACCTTCGCGCACTTGCCCGACGATCGGATCATCGCGAAGCTCGAGAGTTCCGTCCGTGAGCACCCGTTGCTATTGTTGCCGCGCGACGTTCGGCAGCGGTTGATCGCGAAGGTCTACGAAGAGGCGAGCCTTCCGGAGGCCGCGCCCGACTGGGTGTGGACGAGCCAGCTCGCCCGAAAGAACCAACAGATCTTCCAAGCGCTTCTAACCGCGTACCGCGGCGATCTGGAGCGAGTGCTGGCGCACATTCAGGTCGAGCGTTTCTACATCTCACGGC
>JBGUEF010000226.1:0-5759 GCA_041821485.1 Deltaproteobacteria bacterium | reverse complement strand
CTATGGATTCTCGACGTCTCCCCCATGAAGACGAAGGCGCTTTCTTTTCACTGGGAGTTCATGTTCGCGCGGCCCATGTTCGAGACAGACGACATGGACGAAGCGCTCACCCACCAGGCCAGCGGTGCCGCGATCGGAAAGACAGTGCTCGGCCAAACAAAGGAGTGATACGAAATCGAGCCTCATGAAGAGACGGGCAGCTCTCGCACCCATGCGACCGTCTGGGCCATGCCTTCTTCCTTCGTCACGATCGGTTGGTAGCCAAGGTCGCGCTCGGCGTTCGCGTTGGAAAAGAAGAAGTCCTTGACGAGGATGTGGTAGTGAAAACGGTGGAAGGGAACGTCGAGTCCCGTGACCCGATGCACGATCTCCATCGCCCGAGCGAGCACGAGGACGACGGGGGCCGGAACGCGAAGGCGAGGCATGCGAATGCCGCGGGCCTCGGCGAAGGGACGTAGAAACTCGAAGTAGTTCGGTGCGTGCCCCTCGCCTGCGAAGTAGACCCCGCCGCCGACCTGATCGCGCGTTGCCGGATCGTGAAGCTTCGCCGCGGCGAGCAAGTGGGCGTGCACCACGTTGTCGACGTGAACGACGTCGAAGCGCGCCGAACCGTTGCCGAGCAAGAAGGGCAAGCGGCCCTCGGCGAATGCTTCGAGGCTCTGGATGATCGCGTGTGGGTCGTTCGGTCCGTAGATGTGCACGGGGCGGATTGCGCAGGTGCGAAGGCCTTGCTCGCCGTCGGCCGCACGCACCGCACGCTCGCCTTCGATTTTCGTTCGCACGTAGTCGTGTAGAGGCTTCGTCGGATACGGGATCGACTCGTCGCCGCCGGATACGGGCGTCTCCGAGAAGACCACATCTTCCGAGCTCGTGTAGACGAGGAAGGGGACGCCGAGCTCTTGGCAGACCTCGATGACGTGGCACGTGCCGACCACGTTGATCTCCTCGATGGCTGGGTTCTTCTTCAGGCCGACATCGACGAGTGACGCGAGGTGGAAGACCGTGTGCGCCCCCCGTAGGGCCGCGCGTAGGTCCTCCTTCGATCGGATGTCGCCGGTCGCCGACGACATCGAGATCCCTCGCTTCTCGCGCTCCTCTTTCGCCCGGGCGTCTTCCAGGTAGGTTGCGCGATCCACGACGTGCACGTGATCGAAGCGGGCCCATTGGTGCGGCGGCTCGAACGAGCCGTCCCCTCCGCCGAGCATGGTGACTAGGCGCTTCCCGAGGAAACCGGCGCCTCCGATCACGACCGCCTTGCGAGGGCCGTTCAGAACGTCGGGCTCGCGTTTGTCCTTCTCTTCATCCATGGGACTTCCTCAGGCAAGCCCGCTCGCAGCAGGACTGCACGAGAGGGCGAACGGGTCGCGCTCCGGAATGAGTCTAGGAGCTGCTTGCTCTTGGCTCAATCCAGATCGCTAGCCGAATGATTCCATGCGCAAGAATGGTGGAGGCGGTGGGAATCGAACAGGTCACGGCGGCGCCGTTGACGGCGTCGTCGCCGGCAAGCCAGAGCTTCAGCCGTAGAGCTCGGCGGGGCCGAGGGGCGCGAGCATCGCTTCCACCTCGGCCGGGGACAGGGCCTCTAGGGTCGCGAAGCGCCATGACGGCTGGCGGTCCTTGTCGATGATCTGCGCCCGCACGCCCTCCATGAAGTCCCCGTTCGACAGAGAGCGATAGCCGTAGCGGAACTCCCAGGTGACCGCGTTCCGCACGCTCGGATTCTCCGACACGCGCTCCATCACACCATGAAAACAAGCGATCGACAGCGGACTCGCCCGTCGAATCGATTTTGCGCACGCTTTCGCCCAGTCGTCGTCTTCGCGTTCGAGACCTCGGATAATCTCCAGCGCCGAGGACTTCGAGAAGTGTTCGTCGATTTGTGCTTGTCGTTGCCGGAGCTCGCCGTCTGGCGGTTCCGAGGACAGTTCTTCGATGACGCCGACATCGCCGCTTGCTACGAGGGCCTCCCGCAGTTCCGCGATCTTGTCCGCGCGTACGAAGCAGTCGGCGAGCCCGGCATGAATCGTGTCGGCGGGGCCGAGGCGCGTGCCCGTCATCCCGAGGTACTTACCGCAAGAGCCTGGTGCGAGAGCGAAGCGTGCCGAAACGCCAGTGTCCGGGATGTGGCCGATCGTGCATTCGGGCATCGCGAAGGCCGTGCGTTCGGTCACGACGCGATGCGAGCCGTGCATCGACACACCCGCGCCGAGCCCCATCACGTAGCCATCCATCAAGGCGACGCACGGCTTCGGGTACTCTTCGATCTCCGCGAGGAAGGGATACTCGTTGCGCCACAGATTGCGGCTGAAATCGACGTCGCCTTCGAGCCCAGCACGGTAGATCTCCTCGACGTCGCCGCCTGCAGAGAACGCCTTGTCACCTTCACCCTCGATGAGAATGAGCGCCACCTTCGGGTCGTCCCGCCACGCCTCGCGCGCTGACTTGATCGCCATGCACATCTCGAACGTGATCGCATTGAGCACGTTCGGCCGCGTGATCGTGATGAGGCCAGCATGACCTCTCTTTCGAATGGAGATCCGGTTGGACAACGTCAACTCCGACCATCACTGCCAGACGCAGTCGAATCCGCAAACCGCCAGCGTAGGGTGGCGAAATAGTGGAGGCGGTGGGAATCGAAAACATCGGAGTTCGCGCCGACTCGCGCAACTATCGGGCAATCACGGGAAACTCGATCCCGAGCTAACGGAAACAGAAGACCGCGAAAAGCATGTTCGGGAAAACGCTTTGCCAACTGGGAAAACCGAACGCGAGATTGCGCAGGGAAGGGCGGACGTGGGAGAGCTGCCCACCGCCGAGACCCTGGGCACGCTGGCCTGCAAGGTTTTGTCGAACTCGCGTCACGCAGACTCACGAGAGCTGGCGCGCGCCGTCTTGCGGTTACTGGCAGGTTCCAAGAAGCAACCGTGATAGAAGATTGGCGAGTTAATGCATTGCCTTAATGCATTAACTAGTGTAGGCTGTTTTGCGTGATTCGAGGCTTTGCTGACAAGGTCACTGAGGACCTCTATCACGGGAAGAACTCGAAAGATGCTCGTCGGATTCCGAAATCAATCTGGAAGGTCGTTCAACGCAAGCTCGATCTGCTCAATCGTGCCGCCTCGCTCCGAGACCTTCGGGTTCCACCGAACAACCGACTGGAAAAGCTGCGCGGGGACCTCGAGGGGTTTCATTCGATCCGCGTCAACGACCAGTATCGGATCGTATTCGCATTCCGCGATGGGGACGCGCACGACGTCCAGGTCCTCGACTATCACTAGGAAGAAGCGATGATTCCAAAGCACCGACCCCCAACCTCTCCCGGCGAGATGCTGCTCGAAGAGTTTCTCGTGCCGATGGAAATGACGCAGCGCGCGCTAGCCGAGGAGCTCGGCCTGAGCGTCCAAAGCGTCAACTTGATCATCAAAGGCAAGAGGGGAATCACGGCAGAAACCGCGGTTCGTCTTTCGCGGGTGTTCAAGAACTCACCTCAGTTCTGGCTTGGTCTGCAAATGGACTGGGACCTCTGGCACGCCGAACGCGACCTCGCTGAGGTGGGGTGACGGGCAGAGTTCCAACCAGGTTTTTGCCAGTGATTTTGCCACCCGAGATCAAAGCGAAATGATCTCGGATGCTTATCGGTGGAGGCGGTGGGAATCGAACCTGCTTCAGACGCCCTTGTTTCGCATGATTCAGTAGGGATTACGCGGAACGGTTTCGATACGAAGACCCTGATAAACCCCGGTGAATCCGGGTTGACGGATCAACTTGGGACACGTGTCTCAAACTTCGACTCGATCGATGAACTGTCGAAGCGAGTGCGTCGTGTGTGGGGCGTGCTGCGCGTGGTATAGCGCCCGACCGCGCACCGGGGATTCGTCACCGAGATCTTGCCCGGTTAGCGCTGGGCGAGGATCGGGATGTAGCTCGGGTACCAGACCCCGCCGCGGATGGTTGCCCCGATCTCCTCGTCGGGGATCACTCGCCCGAGATGTGCGTCGCGTGCGTAGCGCACGACGGCACACGCGATCTGGAAGCTCACTTCGCGCAGATCGTTCTCACTCGGGAAGATGGCGCCCAGCGCAAGGCGGTCTTCGCTGACGCAGCTCGCCAGGGTCTGCGCAGCGATCAAGAACATTTCGTCGTTGATTTCCCGCGTCTCCGAGACGATGGCTCCCAGCCCCACGCCGGGGAAGATGAAGACGTTGTTGCTCTGCCCGATCACATGCTGCTTACCTTCGTAGGTCACGTCGTCGTACGGACTACCCGTGGCCACGAGCGCTCGGCCAGCCGTCCATTCGAAGGCGTCTTTCGGAGTGCACTCCGACTTCGATGTGGGGTTGGAGAGTGGCATGATGAGGGGCCGATCAACGTGCCTGGCCATTTCCTCGATCATCGGCCGGGTGAAGGCGCCCGGCTGAGCCGTCGCGCCCACGAGCACGGTCGGCTTGAAGGCGCGAATCATCTCCACGGGGTTTGTGAGGGAGCTCTGCGCCAGCCCATAGTGCTCAACGCTCTCTTTGCTGAGCGCGAACTCGCGCTTGAACGGCTCCTTGATCTCGCGCTCGGCGTGCAGCAGACCCTGTGAGTCGAACGCGGCGATTGCTCGTGCGATCTCGTGGTCGGTGGCTCCCGCCTGGCGCATGGCGGCCGACGTCAACCGGGCGATGCCGATGCACGCGCCACCTGCTCCGATGAAGAGAATTCGCTGGTCGCGGATCGCCTGCCCGGTGATCCGAAGCGCCGCAAGGATGCCGCCTAGCGTCACCGCGGCGGTCCCCTGGATGTCGTCGTTGAAGCTCGGAACGCGCTTCTGATAGTGCTCGAGCAGGGTGAACGAGTGCGTCTTCGCGAAGTCCTCCCACTGAATGACGGCGCGGGGAAACACGTCACGCGCAGCCTGCACGAAGTGCTCGACGAAGTCGAAGTAAGTCTCGCCTGTCAGCCGGCGTCCCCGATGACCATTGTAGAGTGGGTCGTTCAGCAGTTCTTGGTTGTTCGTGCCCACGTCGAGGCTCACCGGAAGACACTTTGACGGGTGAATGCCGGCGCCAGCCACATAGAGTGCCAGCTTGCCGACGGGAATCCCCATTCCCCCGGCACCGAGGTCGCCCAGCCCCAGGATGCGTTCGTTGTCGGTGACTACGAGCAGGCGGATGTCGTGGAACGGCGCGCTCTCCAGGACCTCGTGCACGCGCTCGATATTGCTAGGCGTGATCCAGATGCCGCGCGCTGACCGGACAATGTGACTGAACTTCTGGCAGGCTACCCCGACGGTCGGCGTATAAACGATGGGCAGCAGCTCTTGCAGGTTCTCGACTAACACACGGTAGAAGAGCACCTCGTTCAGGTCTTGCAGACTCGTGAGTCCAATGTACTTCTCGAGGTCAGTCGACTTTGCGCGGATGTGCTCCAGCTCCAGCTGGACCTGCTGCTCGATTTGGAGCACCTGATTCGGCAGCAGACCTTCGAGGCCGAGCTGTCTACGCTCCACTTTCGTGAAGGCCAGCCCTTTGTTCGTGGATGGGTTCTTGAGCAGCCAGACTCCCCGTTTGCGAGTCTCGATTCGATCTTCCCCGCTGAGCTTCTGATCGTCGGTTTCGCCCTTCACTGCGTGCCCTCCCGGTACGGCGCTAGCCTAGCACTTCTGGCATGGAACCCACGGAGTGGCGCATTCAACCGGGTCTGCGGGTGTTTTCTGCCCAACGAAACGAGGAAATCGCGAGATGGCATTCCGCCCGGGGATCCGCGCTGACGTAGAG
>JBGUEF010000225.1:0-5763 GCA_041821485.1 Deltaproteobacteria bacterium | reverse complement strand
GGCATCGACGCGGTGACCGATTCGATTCGAGCCCGCGCGCGACTCGGATACATGCCCGAGGGTGTGCCGCTCTATCGGGAGATGCGCGTGTTCGAATACCTGCGCCATCGCGGCGCGTTGAAGCGCGTCCCCAACCTGACCGCGGCTGTCGACCGCGCTCTCGAGCTCGCCGGCGTCGAGGACGTGCGGACAAGGATCGTGGGACAGCTCTCGAAGGGCTACCGGCAGCGCGTCGGGCTCGCAGAGGCGCTCATCGCGGATCCGCCCATCCTCATCCTCGACGAACCGACCTCCGGCTTGGATCCCAACCAGGTCCGGCAGTTCCGTGAGCTCGTGCGAAGCTTCGGAGGAAAGAAGACGGTGCTGCTCTCGACACACATTCTGTCCGAGGTCGAAGCGGTATGTGATCGGGTGATCATCATTCGCGAGGGCAAAAAGGTCGCCGACCTCCGGCCGGGCGACGCCGAGACCAGCCTCGAGGATGTGTTCGCCGAGCTCACGACGTCCGGTGTGACGGAGGACGCGTCATGAAGGGCGCATGGGTCGTCTTGAAGCGGGAGCTCGGGTCATTCTTCGTGTCTCCATTGGCATACGTGGTGCTCACCTCCTGGCTGGTGTGGAACGGCGTCGTGTTCTGGGTCCTCACCGAGTTCTACGCTCGTAACGCAGTCTCCTCGGGCGCAGCGACCCCCCTCTCGGGGTTTTTCGGTGGAAGCGTGCTCTTTTTCATCCCCCTTCTAGTTTTCGTCCCAGTCCTCACCATGCGTCTCATCGCCGGCGAGAAGCAATCAGGGACGATCGAGGCCCTGCTGACCGCCCCGGTCTCTGAGGCGTCCGTCATCTTCGGGAAGTACGGGGCATCGCTCGTGATCTGGTGCGTGCTCTGGCTTCCCACGCTGATCTACGCCTGGATCATGAGCCAGCACGGGAGCGTCGACTGGGGCGCCACCGCCTCGAGTTACTTCGGGATATTCTGCCTCGGCGCCTACTTCATGGCGGTCGGCCTTCTGATGAGCGTACTCGCGCCCACCCAGATCATCGCCGCGGTGCTCGCGTTCGTTGCGCTCGGAGTTTTGTTCACCGTGGGTATCGGCGAGTTCGTCCTCGACGGCACCGCGCGGGAAGTCTGTGCGTACCTGAGCATGTGGGGCCACATGCAGAGCTTCGCCAAAGGTGTGGTCGACACCCGGTACCTCGTGTTCGATTTCTCGGTCGCGGTCCTGGCGGTCGGCTTGAGCATCGGCGCGTTGAAGGCGCGGAGGCACGGGTGAGCGCGCAACCTCGTACCCGCCTGAACCTTTTGCTGACCGCCGTGCTCGGCCTGCTGGTCGTCGTACTGGTGAACTACCTCTCGGCGCGTCACTACAAGCGCTGGGATTGGACCGCGCACGGGCTGTTCACCCTGTCTGACCGTAGCCAGCAGTCCCTGCGCGAGCTCGATCAGGACGTTCAGGTCTACGTCTTTCTGGGTCGCGGCGAGCAGGACTTCGCCGACGTCGAGACATTGCTCGAAGAATACAAGGCGGTGACCGACCGCATCACGGTCGAGTGGGTGGACCCCGATCGCGACCGCGCGCGCTATCAGGTCCTCGCGGACAAGTTCGGAATCGACAGCTGGCTTGCGGGCGAGGTGACGCTTTCCCAAGTGCCCGTGGTCGTCACCAGCGGCGACCGAAAATGGAAAGTGGAGCGCCATCAGTTGATCGTCGAAGACTTCGACACCTTCGAAGATGCCGATGGCCACAAGCTCGACCTGCAATCCGAACGAGCGCTGACCGGCGCCATCCTCGAAGTTACGACCGGCGAGCCGACCAAGGTCTGCATGACGGCGGGCCACGGCGAGTGGGAGGTCGGGGCTTACGGCGAGCGCAGCCTCGATGCGGTGGCCCGTGAGCTCGAGTGGGAAAAAATCGAAGTCGAGCCGTTCGAGGTTCGCACCGAGGACGTCCCCGAAACCTGCGACGCGCTGTTCGTCATCAGCCCGCAACGGGTGTTCTCCGAGGAGGAGGTCGCAGTCGTGGACCGCTACCTCGCCTCCGGCGGCAATGTGCTTCTCGCGTTCGACCCGGTGCTGAAGAAGGAAGCGCTAACGCCGACGGGGTTTGAAGCCTCACTCGCGAAGCGCGGGATCCTCGTCGGGCACGACTTGGTCATCGAAAACGACACGGCGCAGCAGCTCCCCGGCAACCCAGGAGATCTGTTCCTCGTCACCAACCTCGGCACGCATCGCCTCGTCGACACGATCGGGAAACGTGGCGGCGGCGTCCTCTTGGCGGTGGCTCGCTCGATAGACGCGACCGAGGGAAGCGACACCGAGGTGCTGTTCCGAACCAGCCCCAATGCCGTGGCCGAGACCGACATCTCGCGCGCGATCGACCCGGACCCCAAGGGAGAGCCGACGCCTCCGAGCGCGGTGCCCCTTGCCGTCGCTTGGGAGTACGTCCCGCCCCTTGGCGAGGACTTGAAGCCCGTGAAGACCGAAGGGCCCGCGCCGGGTAGGCTGCTGGTTCTCGGAGACAGTGATTGGATGAGCCCAGAGCTCCTCGACAACCCACAGTTGTCGAACATCGACTTCCTGTCCTCCACCGCGGGCTGGCTCACCCAGCGCGAGGCGCTGATCAACATCGCGCCACGCAAGACCAACGCGCGCGCGGTGATCATGAGCGACGCGGATCTGCAGAATCTACTGTTCCGAGTCGTGGTTCTATTGCCGCTGGCGGCATTCATCGCCGGCTTCGGCGTCTGGTGGTCGAGGCGTTCATGAGCGCGCGAACCCCGATCATTCTGCTGATCGTAGCTGGCATTCTCTTGGCCTACGTGCTGCTATTCGAGACCGGCCGCCCCGGACGCAAGGAGATCGACTCGCGGTCCGGGTTCCTGCTGGAATCCGTGGTCCGCGAACGTATCACTCGCGTCAGAATCGCGTCTGGTGACGAGCGCGTGGCGCTGCTCCGCGCGGGGGAGGGCTTCGACGAGACCTGGACCCTCGAAGAGCCGAAGCAGGCCGCCGCCGATCCGGAGGTCATCGAAGACTACCTCCGTAACTGGGAGTTTGCGATTCCGGTTCGCACACTGCAGAGCCCAAGCCCGGAGGACCTCCAGAACTTTGGCATCGAGACAGCGAAGGCCGAGGTCACATTCGAGATGGGGCGAGCGAAGGTACGCGTGTCCCTAGGCTCGGGATCTCCGGTGGACGGCGGCGGCTACGTACGCATCGACGACGGCCCGCAAGTGATCGTCGTCAGCAACGACGTGGTCGCGCTCTTTGACCGCAAGGCCGATGCCTTCGAGATCAAAGGCGACGCCGGCGCACCGAACCTATCGGACCTCGTCGGTGCAGAAGAAGACGCGGCAGTCGCTGCGCCTTGATTACTTCGCTTCGGCCTTGGCGAGCGTCTCGTGGGATGCGTACTCGAGCAAACCATTGCTCGTGTTGAAACCGCCCGACGAGATCAGCGTAAAGTGACCCTTCACGCGAACCTTGTTGCCGACCTTCAGGTCCTTGGGCACCACGACCGCACCCGCGATGGTGGTCGTCTTGCGTCCGCGGCGAGCGCGCGCGAGTTGCTCCTGGTTGTCGGCGTAGCCCACCACGAGCAACTGCTCCGCCCGATCGGTCTGGTCCGCGGTGTCCGCAATGAACATGTGCGGCGCGGCGACCTTCGGACACTCTTCCTTCTTTCGCTTCGTGCAGGCTGGCGGCTCGTAGATGTCCATGATGTAGCCGCTCACCGAAAGATCGGTGTCGAGCACCTTGACCGGTCGCAGACGAAGACCGTACACGCTGTAGGACTCATCCTCGTAGGTCGTCGGAAACGGCGGCGGCGGTAGCGTCGGCACCTCCGGAAGGTTCGGAACTATTTCGGGAAGCTGTTCAGCCTCAGCCTCAGGCTCCGAAGCGGACGTAATCTGTTCACAACCGGCGCTCAACAGCACCCCAGCCAACATCAGGCCAATTAGACGAGCTCCCATGTTTCCCCCTGTCCCACACAAAGTAACACGGCGGATTCGCGAGCGACAATCTAGCGGCCTGCGGAGGCACAGCCGCTGTCCCCGGGTAGGGGCTGTTCGAGCGCCATTTTCAGCGTGGGCGGAACGCCTTCGGTGCGCCGGAGCTGCTCGACAGTGGCCTTGGCTTCGGGTGATCCGAGGGCGCGCAGGGCCTCAATGGCGCGGGCGGCGTTGTTGAGGTCCTCGGTGAGCGCATGACTGGGCGCGGCGCGCATGACGACGCGGAACAGTGCCTCGACTCCGTCGGTCCGGCAGTGGGCGACCACATAGTCGATTGCCGCCGCGGTCACCGGAGGCCATTCGTTGCGGGCTCGCAGCCTCCGGTGAACGCGGTCCCAGCCCTGATCGTGGGACGAGTCTGCGAGGACACGGATGGCCGCGGCGCGTACCAGCGACATGGAGTCGTCGACCGATGCCACGATCACCGGAATCGCGTCGGCTTCGGTCCGGAGGCTCGCCACCGCTTCGGCGCGAACCATGGGCCAGGTATCCCTGCGCGCGAGCGTGGCGCGCTCCACCAGACTATCCGGATCACCGGACAAGGCAGTCGCCGCGCTCGCTCGAACCCGCGGGTAGGGATCACTCAACGAACCGCGCGCCTCCTCCCGATGCCCGCGTGCGGTGATCGCGTCAACGGCGGCTTGGCGAAGCATCCATTGCTCAGGGCTGTCGAGTTGACTTCGCACCCACCGGTCGACCTCGTCGCTCGCACCTGCGGCTCCGGCGCTCTGAAGCAGTCGCCATTTGCCCGCGAAGTCGGTCGAGCGCGCGACCGCATACTCGACGAAGGAAGCGATGACCTCGCTGTACTCGTTGAGCGGGGAGAGACCCATCGCCACACTTGCAACCGCCGCCACTGGAGGCCCATCCGCGAGCCACGCACGGAGCCGCCGTTTCGCGAAGCCGCCCGAGCGCTGGACTGCAGTCCCGAGGGCACTCCGGAGCCCAGGCCGGTCCGCGCCCCCTGGCTCGGTAATGGCCTTGAGCAGCGGTTCGATCGCGAAGTCGGGCTCGGTACGCGCCAGCAGGGATGCCGCGCGGTCACCAACGACCGGATCGGCAAGGAGCGCGACCAAGCCGTCCCGCCCCCTGGGTGTGGTCCGCCTCAGGATCGCGAGCGCGCGCTCCTGGATCTCCTCATTGCCGGAGCGAGAGGCCTCGACCAGGGCATCGATCGCCGCGTCATGATCCTTGGCAAGCCCGGAGAGCGCGCCGAGGGCGCGCGTCTGTCCCAGCACGGAAAGTGTCGGCCAGGCATCGCGAATTTGCTCGGCCGCCCGCTTTCCGCCGGCCTGGAGAACGTGCACCGCTGCAAGCGCCTGGTCGTGGTCGGCGTCGAGAACACGGACGGCCTCCGCGATCAGCACGGGATCCGGGCCTGCTGACGCTCCCCCCGCCCAGGCGGTCAGCGACACGAAGGTCGCTAGTGCGATAGCGCGTCTGTGGTTTGTCGTTCCCACTCGATCACCGTTCCGTCGCGCAGCTCTAACACGCGGTCCGCGTGGCGAAGGAAATCCTCGCCGGAAGGGGGGCAAACACGATGGCGGCGACCGCCAGGGACCGCAGCCGGACCCCAGGCTGGCTAGCGTAGTATCCACCCTCAGCGCCACAGTGGCCACTGCAGTAGCCATCAGTGCGCCCTGAATGCCCTGGGTGACTACCCAGAAGTAGGGTACGCAGCCAATGAATCTCGACCTGGATGCGGGACGCCGGGTCGGCGCGAGGCCAGCAGAGGAGGGAGGACTGCTCGAG
>JBGUEF010000224.1:0-5770 GCA_041821485.1 Deltaproteobacteria bacterium | reverse complement strand
GGCCCTCCTTGCCGCCGCGCCGACGCCGAATCGCGCGGTGCCCCGCGACGGGTTCGCAGGAGCGGATCAGCACGGCCGCCCCCTCCCCGTCGCGATTGGTCACCAGATTCAGCATCTGGTGCATTCCGTAACACAGATAAACGTACGCGTGCCCCGGCGGACCCCACATCGGCGCATTTCGCGCAGTCAGGCCGGCGCGGCAGTGGTTCGCGCTGTCGTCGGGATACCGATAGGCCTCGACTTCGGTGATGCGCAGGCCGACCGAGCCGTGCCAGATCTCCTGGCCGAGTAGATCGCGGGCGACATCCAGAGCGTCGCGTGCGTAGAACTGGCGAGGAAGAAGGCGGCCCGGCACGAGGGGGAGTTTGAAACAGGGACCGGGGCAACGCCACCCCGTAGAGCGACTCCGTCGCCACGGGGCTAGCCGATCTCCAGAGCGAGTCCGACGATAACCTCGTAGTCGTTCTTCTTGGGAACGGTGCCATCGGCCCTCGGTGGTGGGTCTTCGGTGCGGTAGAACTTGAACGTCCCTTCGAAGTCGAGAATGTCGGTGACGTCTACGCTGAACTTGGCGCTGCCGAAGTGGTTGGTCAGGCCGATCTGGGTGTAGACGATGCTGCTGCGCCATTCGATGATGAGCTCTACATCGTCGGTGAAGTCGAAGTCCCCGTACGTTACAACGCTGATGAATCCATCGTTTTGTGGGTTTTCGTAGCCGGCCGCGGTGCTCAGGAAGTTCGTGAACTGATACCCAACCGCGCCCCCAACGTCCCACTCGACCTTTTTCGTATCGAAGATGTGAACGCCGGCGCCGGTTCCGGGGGTGGCGCGGAACTTCACGTTCGCGAATTGATCGTTGAGAAACTGTGAGGTCACCGGGACGAAAAAGAAGCGCCGCGAGACGAAGAGCTTCACGTCGGCGGTTCCGACGTGCCGATTAACCGTGTGCGTGTCGTTCGCGAAGCCAAAGGTGCCATCGTAGCTCAGCTCAGTATGCGTCCGCTGGTCGGCCCGCCGCAGGTCCCAGTGCCCGTTGAACTGGCCCTGGTTGGTGTTGCCCACACTACCCGAGAACCCCGCCGACAAGCGGGTGGACCACCAGTTCCGCTCTTTTGGTTCTCCCTGGACGATCGAAAGGAGCGTGCTGCGGGGATAGCTCTCCACGCCTTCTGCGGTCTCGACGAGCACCTGATCCTTGGTGACGACGCCTCTCCCCACCACGTCGACCTTTCCATCAAAGACGTAGGTGTTGATGCGTGGCGAATGAAGCTGGTCGACTTTCTCCCAGTCGAACTCCAGGAGGTCGAGCTTGTCACTGTCGAACTCGATAGCATCTTCGCGCATTCGTTTGAGCTCGCCCTTGAGCCATTCGCCCGACGTCAGGCGAAGCCAATCATAGGTGTCGCCAAACTTGATCGTGAACTCGGCGGGAAGCCCCTCCTCGATCTCCTCCTCGACCTTCTCCATCGCCTCCCCGACCTCGGTCACGGCCTCGCTCGCCTCGACGGCCTCGGTGGGCACACTTTCTTCGCTGACGTCGGTCGGATCCTTAGGCGGTTCTTCGGGAGCGGGCGCGCGCGCGGGGGCTGATTGCACAGGAGGGGGCTTCTCCGTGTCCTGTGCGAACCCGGACGACTCCCCTGCAAACACCACCAAAATCACAGTGAGAAAGGTAGGGGCTATGAAGCCCGTCGCTGTGCCCCGTCCCCTGATCACGTTAGCTCGGGTTTATCGGTCCCCGGCCCGAGGGACAAAAAAGGAGCGCCCAGAGCCGTCCTGTCGACCGCAGCCGGTGTCTGTCCGCTGGCAAACGAGAAGAGCGCCCCGTAAAACGGACGCATGTGTTCTCCGCTGACTCGGCTCGCATTGATCGTCGTCACGGTGGCGAGCGTTGCTGTCTCAGCAGCTCACGCCGACGAAAACACGAGCCAGCAGGAGCTCCGGCTTCGCATCGAGGCGCTCGGAACGTCCGGCAGGCTGTCCGTTGCCGGCGTCCGGATTACCGCCGTCGATCTGATCGCAGACCTGTACCGGCAAACGCGCTTCGAGCCGGTGTGGACAGATCCCGGGAAGGTCGATGAGCTGTTGCAGGCAATTGCCGCCATGCATCTCGATGGGCTCGACCCGCAGGACTACTATCTGGACCGCCTAACGAAGATGCGGGCGGAAGTCGCCGCGCGCCCCGACCCTGCGCTAGAAGCGGACCTCGACATTCTGCTGACCGACGCGCTGGCCCGCCTCGCGTACCAGGCGTACTACGGAAAGGTCGACCCGGAGCGCATCGACCACAGCATCAATCTCGACCAGACGTGGACCGGCCCCAAAGGTGCTGCCGCCGTGCGCGACTTCCTAGCAAGCGAGTCACTCTTCCGAAGGATCGAGGGGCTCAAGCCCCAGCGGCCGAAGTACGACGCATTTCGTCGGGCTCTGGCGCGGTACCGTGGATACCAGGACGCGGGCGGCTGGACGCGGATTCGCAAGGGTAAGGTGCTGACGCTGGGGAGCAGCGACCGGCGCGTGCCAGCGATTCGGCATCGACTCGATATGACCGAGGACCTGCCCAAGCCGCTCGACAACGGGGACCCAGTTTACGACGCCGATCTACAGAAGGCCGTGCATCGTTTTCAGGCGCGCCATCAGCTTCCAACCGGAGATTTAGCCTCGAAAACCATCGCTGCGATGAACGTGCCGGTGAGCAAACGGATCGATCAGATACGCGTCAACTTGGAACGGGCCCGCTGGATGATGCGTGACGTGCCGCCCACCTACGTGGCGGTCAACATCGCAGCGTTCAGCATCTACTTCGTGAAGGACGACAAGCGCGTCTGGGAGAACGAGGCGCAGGTAGGCAAAACCTTCACGCAGACGCCGCTGTTCGTCGATGAGATCGACTACATCGTGCTCAACCCAACCTGGACCGTGCCGCCAAGCGTGCTCGAGCAGACGGTGCTGCCCTCTGCGAAGAAGGATCCGGGCTACATGCAGCGGCGACATCTCCGGGTCTTCGACGACCGCGGCAAACAAGTGCCTGCGAAGTCGATTGATTGGAAACGCTACAAGGCCTCGAACTTCCCCTACACCATTCGACAAGACCCCGGCCCGGACAACGCGCTCGGCGTCGTGAAGTTCATTTTCCCGAACCGGTATCACGTCTATCTGCACGACACGCCCAATCAGCTCGGCTACGACCGGCGCGTCCGCACCATGAGCTGGGGATGTATTCATGTGCAGAACCCGCTCGAGCTCGCCACGGCAGTGATCGACGACCCCAGCTGGAACAGGCAGGCGATCGAGTCGCAGGTAGAGAGCGGCAAGACCAAGACGATCCATCTGGACACGCCCGTGCGGGTCGCCCTTCTCTACTGGACAGTGGAACTGCGCGACGACGGCGCGCTGCTGTTCTACCCGGACGTGTACCAGCGCGACGGTCGAGTTCTCCGCGAGCTCAATCGGGCCTTCAAGGCTCGCAAGACGCGCAGACGTGGCAATCGCTAGGCCCCGACGAATCCATTGCGAAACGCACCGGCCGCGCGGCCTCATCGATTTTGATACCGCAAACCTTCCCGGTTTAGGACTCCGCGGCACTTGCTGACCATCGGCTGGCGACCCTAAACACAGCCCCGTAGAGTCGAGGTTCCCTATCCCAAGGAGGAAGACGATGAGCAAAGCGGATGAACTCAAGAATCGAGTCGAAGCGAAGAAGTTGAGCCTCCAAGCCAAGATCAAAGAGCTTCAGGCGGACACAGAGGCCACGTCGCGCGAACAGGTCCAGAAGCTTCAGTCCCAGCTGGACTCGCTGACCGAAAGCGCGAAGGGCGGCTGGGAGAACATGACCGAAGCAGTCGCGGGCAAGCTGAACGAGTGGCTGAAGGACGACTGAGACAACGCTGGTACTAGGCGCGCCGCTTCACGATGAGGCGACGGCCGGTCCCAAAGCGGAGGCTTCACGCTGGTCGGCAGCGTGGGACTTGGTGAGTTCGAGAACTCCGTCTTCGATGGGACCTTCGAGCGTCGCCCGCCGGTCGATCTTGTAGTTTTGCTCTGCGCGCCAGGGGAACTCTTTTCCTCGCTTCGGAAGGATGTGGAGAGACCGCCGGAAATACCCGGAGGACAGGTCGATCGGCGTGTCGAGCTCAATGCCCGGGTCGACGCGCGGGCAGCACTGTGTGCACTGTTTTTCGTCCATCACCCGCAGCACGTCGCAGACGTATTGGCTGGTGATCTCCGCGCGCAGCGTCCAGGAGGCGTTCACGTAACCTACCGTGAACGCGAAGTTCGGAACACCGCTGAGCATGGCTCCCTTGTATCCCACGGTCTGCGAGGCATCGACGACCTCGCCGTCCACCTCGACCTCGGCTCCTCCGAAGAGCTGTAGCGTGATGCCGGTCGCGGTGACGATGAGGTCGGCGTCGAGCTCTTCCCCGGACGCGAGCGCAATCCCGCGCTCGGTGAACGAGTCGATGTTGCCCGTGACGACCGACGCCTTTCCTGCCTTGATCGCCTCGAACAGGTCGCCGTCCGGCACCATGCACAGGCGCTGATCCCAGGGAGAATAAGAGGGATTGAAGTGTTTCTCGACCTCGTAGCCCGGCCCGAGTGCCTTGCGCACACCGCCGACGTAGAAACGCTTCGCGAGGTCGGGGTATCGCCGTGCGAAACGATAGAACATCGTCGTCAGGAAGATATACTTCCATCGAATGAGCGGATACGCGCGCGTTTCACCGAGCAGCCACTTGAAGGCGCGGTCGACCGGGTCGTTCTGAGGGATCGACACGATGTAGCTTGGTGACCGCTGCAGCATGGTGACGTGCTCGGCCCTTTCCGCGAGTGCGGGCACGAGCGTCACGGCCGTCGCGCCGCTGCCGATCACCACGACGCGCTTCCCCTCATAGTCGATGTCCTCGGTCCACTGCTGGGGATGAACGATCGGCCCATGAAAACGCTCGACGCCCTCAAACTCCGGGGTGTATCCCGCCTCGTATCGGTAGTAGCCCATGCAACCCCAAAAGAAGTTGCAGGTGTACGTTTCGCTTTCCCCGGTGTTCACGTCGCGCACGCGTACCGTCCAGCGACTCTTGGCTTTCGAAAAACTCAGCCGCTCGACCCGGGTGCCAAAATGGATCTTGTCGCGAATCTCGAACTCATCGACTGCGCCATTTAGGTACTCGAGGATGGCGGGAGCGGGAGCCATCGCCTGGGGCTGCTGCCACGGGTAGAAGGAGTACCCGAAGGTGTACATGTCTGAGTCCGAGCGAATGCCCGGGTAGCGAAAGAGATCCCAGGTACCGCCGATGGCATCGCGCGCCTCGACGATCGCAAAGGTCTTTGCCGGGCAGTTCTTCTGGAGATAGTAGGCCGCCGAGATGCCAGAAATCCCGGCGCCAGCGATGAGCACGTCGACGTGTTTCTCCATGAGGCCTCCCTGACAACTCATTCTGGCGGCCCGACCACGATACGCTCGCCCACGTGGACGACCAGCGCCAGCAGCAAAACACCGATGCTCCATGCGAGAAAACGCCACATGCCGACTTCTTACCATACGGCGAGCCAGTCGAGACAGCTGACGGTGAGCGACTCGGACCAGTCGTTACGGGGTGATGACGACTCTCCCCATGGGCTCACCCTCCATGAGATAACGGATGGCCTCGGAGGCCTCGCTGAGGGGATACGTTCTATCGATGACCGGCGTGATTCTGCCCGCTTCGAGGAACTCTCGGAGAACGGCCATCGTGTCCTTCTTGCCGGGCATCGAAAAGTTCGGTCTCGGTAG
>JBGUEF010000223.1:0-5850 GCA_041821485.1 Deltaproteobacteria bacterium | reverse complement strand
GCGGTGTTGATGGTCGGCTTCTCACGGAGCAGCTCGTGCAGGCTGCTCTTCTGCATGTAGCCCTGCATACCGAACGCTTCGTCGATGGTCCCACTGATCTGCACACGCCTCGTGCCGCGGTCGCCCTCCTTGAGCTCGACCTCGATGAAATCACCCGGCCCGGCGTCGAGAATGTCCGCCAGCACATTGGTGATCAGCAACCCACTGTGCGGAATACGTGCCGGCCGAAACTGCCTATTGAACAGCCTGCGCAAATGGCTGTCGGGCGGAAGGCCGATGACGATACTGTCCCGCCAACGTGCGCCGGAGCGAAATCGAACGGGCGTTACCCTGTACCCGTCCACCTGATCGACTCCGGGGAGATGCGCGAGATACCCGAGGCCGCGATTTCCCACTTCATTGATGAAGTTCACGCTGATGTCTTCGCGCTGCTGGCGGCCGAACTGCAGATCGAGGATCGGTCCGTGGGCGTCCTTGCCGAACCTGCCGAGGATGATGATCGCCAGAGCGAAGGCGATGCCTGCCGACGACAAGACCGTGCGAAGCGGGCGGCGCCAGATCTCTCGGAAGACCATCATGGTGGTTTGATGAACCCTCCGAAGCCCGGGAACGCCCTCGATCGGAGAGGCACGGTAACGCGCTGGTGATGGGGGCCGCATCGCTTCAGCTGGTGGAAGCGTCACTGCCGTTCGGACGGCAAAGCCAATTCCCACCAGGGCGGCCACGAAGCTCCCGATGATCGCATTGATCGCAACGGGGAGATCGATTCGGCCGCGGGTCATCGGAAGGCGGAAGAACTTCGCGTACAGATCCAGCATGGCATCTGCCAACCAAGCGCCGAGCCCCACTCCGACCAGTGAGCCGATCAACACGATGACGCAGACCATCTTCACGTAGTGGAGAGCGATCGTGGAGTTCCCGTAGCCCACTGCTTTGATCACCGCGATCTGGCCCCGCTGCAACGTGACCAACCGGGAGAACACGACGTTCAACAGAAACGCAGCCACCGCGAGGAACACTGTGGGGAGGACGATTACCATCGCTTCGATCTGGGCGAGCTCGCCGTCGAGGATCGAGTTGGAGATTTGAAGCTTGCGGCCGTACGCGCCCAGGCCCCCGTACTGCTCTAGAATCCGATCGAGCGCGACGAGGACCGCGCGCTCGTCGGCGCCGGGCTCGAGGCGCAACACGACATCATTGAAGGCGCCTTCCATTTGAAATGCCGCCGCCATCGCGCTCATCGACATCCACATCGGCGCGAACCGCTCGTCGTCGGATGTGATGCCGCCTGGTTCGATGGCGAACACGTACTCGGGAGAAAGACCCAGCCCCACGACGCGCAGTTCGTGCAGCTTCCCGTTGAGAATCGCGGGAATCGTCGAACCCGGACGCAGACCGTGCTCCTTGGCAAACGGCTCGTAAACCAAGACCTCGTTGCCACGTCCGGGTTCGGGAAAACGACCCGCCTTCACGTAGACATCGTTCAAGGGAGGCCGCCCGTGGGTTGGAAGAGAGATCAGCTGGCCATGCGCCGGCGTGATCATGTCGTCCATGGGCAGAAGGACTTCTTCGACCACGCGCGGATAGACTGTGGCCACACCTTGCACGTCGTGAATCTGATCGGCCACCGAGTCGGGCGCGCGCTTTAGGCGAGCGAAGGCGTCCGCGAATCGGTACTGCTCGTAGTACGCTGCCCTCGAATCCCCGAGTGCGCGCCACGCGCTCCTCAACGTGATGTAGTTCGCCACACCCACGGCGACGACTAGAGCAATCGTGAGGGCCTGCCCTTTGAGGCGCATCAAGTCGCGAAAGAGCTTTCGGTCGAGGACGTTCACCAGGTCAGCTCGGCCGGCGACACCTTTTCGTCGTTGGTACGGTCGCTCGCGACCCTCCCGTCGGACAGCGCAACGACCCGGTCCGCCATCGACGCGATGGGCGCGTGGTGCGTGATCACCGCCGTGGTCGTTCCGAGCGAACGGTTCACCTCGTCGATCACCTCGAGCACTCGGATGCCCGTCTTGAAGTCGAGCGCACCCGTCGGCTCGTCGCAAAGAAGGATCTTGGGCTGTTTGGCCACGGCCCGCGCGATCGCCACGCGCTGCTGCTCGCCACCTGAAAGCTGAGCCGGGAAGTGATCCATCCGGTCGGTCAGCCCCACGAGCTCCAGCGCCTCCGTCGGATTCAACGGGGTCTCCGAAATCTCGGTCACCAGGGCGACGTTCTCGCGTGCGGTGAGACTCGGGACCAGGTTGTAGAACTGGAACACGAAGCCAACATTCTCGCGTCGAAACTCGGTCAGCTCACGATCGCCCGCGGTCGCGATGTCCCGGCCATGATAGAGAACTTGCCCCGAGCTCGGGACATCGAGCGCGCCGAGAATGTTGAGCAGCGTCGATTTGCCGCTACCCGATGGGCCCAGAAGGACCATCAGCTCCCCCTCGTAGAGCGGGACTGTCACGCCTCGGAGCGCATGCACCTCGACGTCACCCATCTGGTAGACCTTGCTCACGTCGTGCGCGGCGAGGATGGCCGAGCGTTCGCTATTTGGGTTGGGCTCTGGCATCGCGATGTCCAACGTGCGTGCTCGTTCGTACGCTTTGTGCCGATCTAGGTCAACTCATGCTTGTACCAGTCCGCACTGCAAGGCTATCAAGGAGGCATGCATGCGGAATCGGAGTTCGAGAACGCGACACTTGGCGAGCAAACGTGGCGCTACCACGACGCCGGTGAGGGCCGCCCGGTCATCCTCATTCACGGCTTCCCGGACACCCCCCAGTCGTGGGCCGGTATCGCGCGCTCGCTGAACCAAGCCGGTTACCGGACCATCGCACCGTACCTGCGCGGCTATCATCCCGACACCCTCGTGGCAGGTCGGCCGTACGATGCGCTGCACGTTGCTGAAGATGTCATCGGGCTCCTCGATGCATTGGAGTTGGAGTCCGCCGTACTGGTGGGCCATGACTGGGGCGCGACGGTTGTCTACGGAGCGGCCGCACTGGCCCCTGATCGAGTTCAAGCCATCGTGCCGATCGCAGTTGCCCACCCGCGCACCTTGAAGCCCAAGAACGCTCTTCAGGCGGCGGGAATGTTCGTCATGGCCAGGCACTTCATCTACTTCCAGCTACCGTGGGCCGAGGCGGGGACGCGGCGCGGCGACTTCCGATACATCGACAGGCTCTATCGACGTTGGGCACCCGGTTGGGAAGGGCCGGAACGCGACGCGGCGGTGGCCCGTGCGAGGAAGGCCTTCTCGACGCCCGAGGTGCTCGAGGGAGCCATCGACTGGTATCGGGCCATGGGCGCGAAGATCGATCGCCGCCTGACCGCGCCGATCAAGTGCAGCGGGCTGATGGTCGCTGGCGGCAAAGATTTCGGCGGGCGTCTCGGACCCTACAAGAAGTCCCAGGGCCTCTTCGAAGGTGGTGCGGAGCTCCTCGTCATGCCGGAGGCTGGCCACTGGCCGCATCGCGAAGAGGAATCCCTGTTTACGGACGCCCTCCTTCGATTTCTGGGGACGCCGCCGTAAAACACGCTTTCTGGGGTCTTGACAAAATTGGTTGACAGCCTCAACTATTTAGTTGCATCATTCAACTATTGGAGGCTTTGATGGAAAAAGAACAAGTACATGACGTCGTGAAGTCGGGATACGCCAAGGTCGCGCGACAAGGAGGCGGCTGCTGCGGGCCTACCACGGAGCAGGCTACGAGCTGCTGCGGCAGCACCGCGACCGACCCCCACGCCGAAACCGCTGCTCTGATTGGCTACTCTGAGCAGGACATCACCGGCGCCGCAGCCGACGCGAATCTCGGACTTGGCTGCGGGAACCCCACCGTACTCGCTAGCCTGAAACCAGGTGAAACCGTCGTCGACCTGGGCTCCGGAGCGGGATTCGACGCGCTGCTCTCCGCCGAGAAGCTTGGCCCGGAAGGCCGGTTCATCGGCGTCGACATGACGCCCGAGATGCTCGAGCGCGCGCGCACTAACGCGGTCAACGCCGGCCACGCGCGGACCGTCGAGTTTCGCGAGGGGCTGATCGAGAACCTCCCCGTCGCCTCGGAGACGGTGGATGTCGTGATCTCCAACTGCGTCATCAACTTGAGCCCGGACAAGGCGCAGGTGTTCCGCGAGGCGTATCGGGTGCTCAAGCCAGGTGGGCGCGTCGCCGTGAGCGATATCGTGCTGAGTGAGCCCTTGCCACCGGAAATCGCGAAGCTCGCAGCGAGCTGGATCGCTTGCGTGGGCGGTGCCTCGACCGAGGAAGAGTATCTCGGCTACATGCAGGACGCCGGATTCGAGAACATCAAGTTCACCCGCAAGCCAGCCGGACCCATACTGACCCCGAGCCTGCAGGACCCGATGTGGAAGGCAGCGGTCGATCTGATTGGTCTAGACCGAATCAACGAGCTTTCCCACACGGTGTTCAGCTACTCCATCACCGCCGAGAGGCGATGAGCTCGGTCGTCGAAGACGTCATCGCGTTCTGCCGCATGTTCTCCTCGTTCGAGCGCGAGGAGATCTGCTGCGGAACAGTGAGCCCAGCGCAGTGCGTGCTCCTGCAAACACTGACGGAGGGAGAATGGGACGTGAGCGCCCTCGCCTCTCACGCGAGGGTCACGAAGGGCGCGATGACGCGACTGATCGACGGCTTGGAAAAGCGAGACTGGGTCACCCGCACAAAAGGCGAAGACGACGCCCGCCGAGTCCTGGTCTCCCTCACCCCCGCCGGCACAAAGGAAGCCAAACGCCTCCACCGCCTCACGGAAAGAAGCATCGCCACAATCCTCAACCGCATCCCCGAATCCAACCGACCCGAGGTCATCCGCAGCCTCAACCTCCTCCGCACCGCAGCCGAGCAAACCCGCACCCAACTAGACTGCTGCTAAAAGGGGTCTGACCCTTTCTTGGTTAGTCGGCTTGGAAGGCGGCTGCTTTGTGGGCGCCGTCGCAGAAGGGTTTGTTCTGGGATTGGCCGCAGCGGCATAGGGCGGCCTTTTTGCCCTTCCAAGCTTTCCGGCCGCTTGCTGCCACGATCGTGAAGTTGCCGCTGAGCAGGAGTGGCCCGTTCGGCGCGCGGCCCACTTTGAGTGTCCCGCCTGGGGCGTCGAAGCCTTCGCCGCTGTCGCCGACGGCCCCGTAATCTTTGAAGCCGGTGTCCTCGTGGCTGTTGTCGCAGAACGGCTTGCTCTTCGATTGCCCGCAGCGGCACAGCGCGGCTCGGAAGCGGACGCCGGACATATCCTCGGCCGCGCCATCTACCTCGAGGTCCCCGCGAACGTACAGTGGGCCGTTGTACATGACAGAAACCACGTTCTCGGCGTCTGCTACCTCAACCTCGCCTCCGTCCTTGCGCTCATAGCTCAGTGCGCCCGTGGGGCAGCGTTTGACGACATCCGCGACTTCGTCCGGGCTCACCTGGTCGGGCTGGCACCAGGGCTGCCGACCACCGACGAAGAGCTCGTTGCGGGCGCGACCGCACTCCCCGATGTGAATGCACAGGCGTCCGTCCCAATGGACGTCAGCCTGAGCCCCGTCATAGATGAAAACCTTCTTCTCACTCATGGGCTTCCTCCTGGCGTTGCTGCGGTCATGGACACCACCCCGAAGGGGATTTTCTACTACAGCGAGCGACAAACCACTACGGCGAACTGACGCGGAATCGCTCGAGGCCCAACGGCGTGGTAAGCAGGCTATTCAGATGGGGCATCAGCATCACCATCATCACGCGACCGCCAAGGAAGTGGCCGGGAACCGGAGGCGGCTCGCAATGGCGCTCGTGATGACCGCCACGTACATGGTTGCCGAGGTGGTCGGTGGAATCGCCTCCAACTCGTTGGCGCTCCTCGCAGACGC
>JBGUEF010000222.1:0-5864 GCA_041821485.1 Deltaproteobacteria bacterium | reverse complement strand
TCTGCCGTATGTGTGTTCAAGTAGTCCTGCATGGCTGCTCGGACGCTGGACGAGAGCTCGAGGTCGAAGAAGTCGTAGATGCGCTGCATCTGTTCTAGCGGCGCGTCCATGAACTCGTAGAAGCTGACATCGATGACCTGACCGGGCGCGATGATCCCTTCTTGCCTTGCACGAGCCGACGCGTTGACCCCCGCGGCGTTCCACCGCATCCACTGCTTCGCGATGCCTGCGGGATCCACGTCATCGCTTCCCATGGCTCTCAAGGTGGTGATCAGGCTCGACAGCGAAGATGCGGTTTTGACCGGGTCACGGTGGGTTTGAATTAGCCGCGCGTCCGGATACGTCGCCAGCATTTGCTCTAGGGTCCAGAGGTGCCCCGGCGATTTGAGCACCCAGCGCTCGCCGGGGCACTTCCACTGCAGCAACTGCAAGAACCGGCGGTGATAGTCGTACGCGGGCGCGGGGTCCGCCTCGTCGAGCATCCAATTGGAATAACTCGGCACCTCATAGGTGCAACCGAAGATCATGCTCGCGAACTCACCGGTCGTAATGCGCACGCACTCCTGGGGGAGTCGTGCCCCCATGCGATGGATGCTCTTGAAGTTGGGAATGATGCTGTCGGTGCGATCGAGTCGTTTCTGGATGATGTCGATGCGCGGGTCGGTGTCGTAGGTGGCCGCTTCAGGGGCCGGACAGGGCATGTCCACTTCCCAGGTCGCGGGGATTCGATTGCGGGGATCGAGGGCGAAGAGCTCGTGCAGGATCGTCGTCCCGGAACGCCCCATGCCCATCATGATGATGGGAGCGCGAATCGGCGCGGCGCCGATGTCCGGGTGCCGTTGATGATGCGCCTCGAGCTGCAGCCGGTTCTTCAAGGCGGTTAGGACTTCCTCGGTAGCAATGAGCCTACCAAGCGGCGTGAGCTTCGCCTCTTCGTTCAAGGAAGCCAGGAGTGTGTCGAAGCCAACTCGATAAGACGGACTGCCGAAGTCGGTGAGTCCCGTCTGCTTCGACGCAAGTCGATGCAAGCGCTCCGAGGAAAGCGGCCGGCCGTACGGGGTCCTCCCGCCAAGCAGTCTCAGGGTGCCGTTGAGGGCCCGAACGCCCATTGGAAGAACCGGTACTGATGCCACGATGACACCTGATAACCCATTTGAGCGCGGATTCCACGATGATAGAGTCCCGCGATGACCGAAACGCATGACGCCTTCGTCGAGCTCGTCGACATCTTCAAGGAGCTTCCCGAGACATTCACCGACGAGTTCAAGGAAGTGAGCCCGCAAGCCCAGCTCCAGGGCTACCGGCATCTGGCCCACCTGCTGGCGTACGGCTTCGAGCTCTACATGGAGAGCGACCCGCTGCGCCCGTTCTTCGTCCCGGTCGCGCGCTACACCCAGAAAATCCTCGGCGACAACACCGACTCGATCTACTGCTTTACCCAGGTGGGTAGCGATCAGCGCTATCGGATCTGGGGAAAGCGCGGCGACGCCTGCTACCTGAGCTTCTGCGTGTATGCCGGCGAGCCCGATGGCTCCTGGTCCGACAGCCTCGCGCTCAACGTGAACCACACGGAGATGGAATTCGGCGACGATGGTTCGTACGAGATCTTCATCGGCCCACACGAACCGGACAAGCCCAACCATTTCAAGATGGATCCGCGCGGCGTCTGCGTAATCTCCAGGGAGTACTACTTCGACCGCGACCGCGACCAGCTGGCGGACGTCCACATCGAAAACACAGCCGACATTCCTCCTCCCGGCCCCGAGACCGACGCCAGCCTGTCGCAGAAGCTCCGGGCGGTCGCCAACTTCGTGAACGAGACCGCCGCGACGGTCCCTTTGGCCCCAACGACCGACATCAACGTGCTCGACGAGCCATTCGCCTTCGACCCCGATGGCATGGGCTGGGGCACCCCCGACAACGTCTACGCCATCGCCCACTTCAAGCTCGCGGACGACGAAGTGCTCGTCCTTCGCGGCCGCTCCCCGAAGTGCTGCTACTGGGGCGTCCAAACCTGGAACGCCTACATGCAGTCGTTCGATTCGCGTTATCACAAGGTCTGCGTGAACTCGGCCCAAGCCAAGCTCAACGACGACGGCGGATGGACGATCTACGTCTGCAAGGAAGACCCTGGCCTCGGAAACTGGGTCGGCACCGGGGGACACGACGACGGTGTGGTGTTCTGCCGATGGCTCTTGTCGGAGGAGTTCCCGGAGAGCCCAAGCTCCGAAGTCGTGAAACGCAGTAGCCTGCTTGGTTGAGCTGGACAGGCTCAAAGTTTCACCCTTCACCAATCGGCGCTAAAGAAGAGGTATGGGTCGGCACAAGCGCAGACACCCCTCGCGCGAGCGACGTGGCTATCACCACGGCGATCTTCGCGAGGCATTGATCGATGCTGCGCTCGAGCTGATCTCTGAGAAGGGACCCGCGGGCTTCACCTTTGCCGATGCCGCTCGCGGGGCTGGAGTGAGCCCGGCCGCGCCATACCGGCACTTCCGCGATCGCGACGCGCTGATGGCGGACATTGCGAAGCGAGGATTCGAATCGCTGGCGGAGGACTTGGACGCCGCCGCCAAGGATGGAAGCCCGAACCCAGTGGCAACCGTCGAGCGGATCGGGCAGGCCTACATCGACTTCGCGAGACGAGAGCCGGCTCTGTTCTCCGCGATGTTCGAGTCCGGCCTCACGTCTTCTGAGGCGCCAGAAGTGAAGGCCGCCGAAGACCGGGCGTTCAACGTGCTGCTCGAAGCCTGCGAGGCCATCTCGAACACCGCGAAGGCCGCTCAACGCCCCCCCCCGATGATGATGGCGCTCCATCTGTTCTCCCTCGCCCACGGCATCGCTGCCCTCTACTCTCGCGGCGACGGGTCGAGGCGCACTATCCCGATGTCCCCATCGGAGCTCTTGGAAGCTGCGGTCCTCATCTACCTGGATGGTCTCGGCATCGCCAAATAGGGAGCGCGGAGCGTTTCCACGCGGAATGCTTCTTGACACCCCCCGTAGATCGCTCCATATGTGAATGTGAAGAACATTTACATATGCGAAAACGCTGGGAAAAGAGCAGAAAATGACGCAGATGGTGGCAAGGCTGGATGATGTGGGAACGCCGATTTGGGTCGCGCTCCTGGTACTCTCGTTTGTCGTGTTCTGGCCAGTCGGCCTCGCCCTCCTAGCGTTTCTCCTGACGAGCGGGCGGCTCGGATCACGCGGGGCGCATTGGTGCTCGGGCAGGATGTCGCGATCGCGCAGCCGAGATCATTGGGCTCGCCCTCATTGGCACGGCCACAGCGGCAACAGCGCGTTCGACGAGTATCGCGATCAAACCTTGCAACGCCTCGAAGAAGAGCAGCAAGAGTTCCACCATTTCTTGAAGCAGTTGCGCATGGCCAAGGACCGCACCGAGTTCGATCGCTTCATGGCGAATAGGGCGGCACACGAGGACGAAGATGACCCGGGCGAAATGCCTGACGCGGATGACGATCAGGACGACGAGCCGCCCACTACATGAACCAAGATGCGGTCAGCTCGACATCGGCATTCGACCAGGCCTGCTCGAACTCGACCCTAGCCGTGGCCGCCTCGGAACGCTTCCCCTGAGCGTCGAGCGCTTGGGCGAGGCCAAAGAGCGCCCAGCCATTGTTCGGGAACACGGCCAGGTCCTCGCGGTACACACGCTCTGCAGCCTTGGGCTTGCCGGCTTGTAGGTAGAGCGCTCCGAGGACGTGACGTGTCGACATGTACCAGCTCGGCGGCTCGTCGTAGTTCTGTTGATCCTCGAGCACGACGGCCTTGCGGATCAGGCTGATCGCGCGGCTTTGCTGCCCAATCTTCGCCGCGATCTCTCCCTCCAAGATGAGCGCCGCAATCTCGACGAGGCTTTTCGCGGTGTTGATGTCCCACACGCCGACCGCTTCGATCGCTGGGTCCGCGGCGGCCCTCTGAAGCTCGGCAAGCTCCGCGTTAGCCTCCGCGAGCTTGCCATCCGCGGTGAACGCCAAGCCGCGCGCGTAGTGCCACACGGCAATCGGGTAGACGAGGTCCTCATCGGGCTTGGCGTACTCGAGGATCGAACCCCACATCCCGAACCGCGCCATGACGTACAGCGGCGTGACCCAATAGTGCTGCAGCGTTGAGAGCCCCGGTTGCCGCATCATGTTTCCGGAAGACACGTGGTTCTTCATGCGATTCGCCGCGTCGAGGGCGAGTGCGCTTCGGCCTTCGAGAGACGCGGTGCGCGAGAGGAAATGATAATTATGCGGGTGGTAGGCGGCCGGATACCTCCCCTGCGCCCGACACTGAGTGATGTAGTCCTGGTCTGCTTCGACCGCGGCCTGATTGGCCTTCGACGCTTTGTTGTACTGGCCGACGCGGATGTATACGTGCGCCGGCATGTGGACTAGATGCCCTGCCCCGGGTGCACGCTGAGGCAGGCGCGCTGCCGACGGCAAGGCCCGCTCGGGCTCGTGTGAAGCTTCGACCAGGTGAATGTAGAGATGGTTGGCCATCGGATGGTCGGGCGCCGCCTCGAGCGCACCTTCGAGCAAGGCTAGGATCTCTGGCGTCCATGGCCGCGCCTCGCCGGTTTTGAACTCGTAGAAGTTCCAAGGGTGCAAGTCCATCAGCGCCTCCACCGCCAAAATGGTGGCGTCGACGTCGTCCGGATACTTCGCGGCCAACTGCTTGACCGCCTCTGCGTAGGCCTCGTTGAGCGCGGTCCGATCAGCGCTGGGCGCTTCGGCATACCGGGAGGACAACGCCGTGATGTAGTCCTGTTCCTTGGCGCGCACCTTCGGCGCCAGTGCCTGCGCGCGGCCAAGTGCCTCCCATGCCTGGGTGCCTGCTTCGGGCGACATCGGCGCGTTGATGTTGGGACCGAGCACGTAGGCAACGCCCCACCAGCACATCGCGCAGCTCTCATCGAGCTCGGCCGCGTATCGGAATGAACGCTCCGCTTCGGCATGATTGAATCCGAACGACAGGATCATTCCTTGATCAAAGTAACGTTGGGCGAGCGGGCTCGAGACGGTAATCGGGTGGCTGAAATCCCCGAGCCCCTCGAACAGCGGCGCCGCCGCTGCGGCCTGCCCCGGGGCCGGTCCCTCCAACGCAGGTGTCGCCTCCGCCGCGACGTTCGAAGCGTCCTCGGGCGGCGGCTCCGCGTGCGTGCACCCTAGCCAGCCGATCGTCGACGCGAAAACGAAGAACCGAAAAACGCGCATGGCACCCTCCGTGCTTGAGACAGGCAGCCAAGTACAACACGCCCCAGCGTAATCCTCAACGGCGTCAGGGGCGTATTTGTACCACCGCTGAGCCGTTTGAAGTTATCTTCCGCGCCCATAGCAGGGTCCAACTATGAGCGAACACGACTACGACCTTCTCGACTTGGATACGCACGTCGACGACCCATGGCCGATGTACACCTACCTTCGGGAGGAAGCACCGCTTTACTGGGATCAGCACAACGAGCTCTGGGCCATTTCCCGACACGAGGACATCGTCGCGATGTCGTCCGACACGGAGACGTTCACCTCGGGTGAAGGCGCGTTGGCGAACATTCCTCCGGATCCGTCGATGATCCATCAGTACCCCGAGCAGCATGGGAAGCAGCGCCGCCTCGTCAGCTCGGCCTTCACGCCCTCGCGAATGCGGTCGCTCGAGTCGGACGCACGGGACATCGCGATCGACATCATCGAGAACGTCCGGCCGCATGGGTATTGCGACGCCGTGACCGACTTGGCGAAGCATCTGCCGCTGAGGCTCATCGGCGCCATGCTCGGCCATCCGAGGGAAGACCTCGAAATGATACAGAGTTGGACCGACGCGATGGTCCAAGGCGGAAGCGGGCCGCAGTACGTGGACGAGAC
>JBGUEF010000221.1:0-5914 GCA_041821485.1 Deltaproteobacteria bacterium | reverse complement strand
AGTGCGCAGGTCTTGCGTTTGGGGCGTGGGGGCGCAACGGGTTCGCCCCAACCCAGGGTGCGAATAACAGGCTTTACTCTCGGCCGAGCTTTTCGAGCTTGTCTCCCTTGCGACGAAAAAGGGTCTGCCCCTTTTCGCTCGCGCGCACGTGCGTCGCGTGCCGTTCTCCGGTCGTACGGTGCCCGCGTCTACTCGGTCTTCTTGTTCACTACGAAGCGGAGATTCTTAAACTCGGTTTGACCGAGTGTGTAAATCACCTCGCTCAGCGTTCGGTACGGTGTGCGTTTGTCGGCGATGATTTGTACGTCTCCAACGAACGGCTGGTTCGCAAAGCGCTGTTCGGTTCGCTTCTTCCGGTCGCGGATTTCGCTGAGGGTCTTGTACAGCGGTGTGATCAAGAACCCGCTGCTACCGCCTTGCTTGAGGCTCGGGTCGACGATGCCGTTGCGGAGCTCGATGATGGACTTGCCGTCGACGGCGACCCCGCCTCGCGAGATCTGGACGGAAAGGGCGTCGCTGAGCTCGACCTTCGAGGTGGAGTAGGGAATGCGCAGCTCGGAGCTTTCCTGAACCGCAGCCGCCGACGAGGTCGCGAAGATCGCCATCATGTAGACCAGCAGGATCGTCAGCATGTCCATCATCGGGTAGATGTTGAGCCCGAAGTGCTCCGGCTCTGCGCGGCGGCGGAGCTTCGCGCGGACGACCCGGTTCACGTAGGACATCGACGCCGGAGTAACCGAGACGGGCGGCGCTATAGAATCGCGCGGCGGCCTGCTGCTTTCGTTCGCCATTATCGGATCCCCGCCGAGAGCAAGACGTCAGGGAAAAGCTCGTTGTCATCGCCGCGAACCGCGTCCATGGCCCCGATCAGGTCTTCATAGGGAACCTCCGGGTCGGCGCTGAGCGTCACCCGGGTTTCGTCCTCGAACTGCTTCTTCACGCGGCCGACGCACGTGGTGAGGCCCGCCCAGTCGTGCTCGCCATTCATCCCGGCGGGCACCGTGATGACCTTGCCGGGCGCCGTTGTGGTGCACCCTCGCGCGAGCTTGCCACCTGACCCCGAGACGACGACCCCCTCGCGGGTCACCGTAACGTTCAAGTTGAGGGCTTCATCCGCAGCGGCGCGCTTGCCGATGCCCCCTTGGCGATACTCCGGCAACGCGGCCTCGACCTGCGAAAAGAAGGCGACCGTAGTCAGCGTCATCAACAAGAACATGACGATGTTCACCACGATGTCCAAGAACGGGACGATGTTCAGCTCATCACTGAGCTCGGACGGATCGAGATCAGGGACGCGCGTTCGCTTCCGGATGTAGGCTCGTTGGCGCGGTGTCAGTCGTGCGGGCATGGCCGGGCCCGATCAACCGCCTTGCCGGCGCAGCGTGAGGAGGTTCTCGAGCTGCATCGTGACCTTTTCCATCTCGTGCTTGTGCCGCTTCGTCAGCCCGTGAAGCACGAGGTGAGCGACCATGAAGATCACCGCGATCAAGAGACCGAGGAACGTGTTCCACATGGCCTCGGCGATGCCGGCGGAAAGCAGTGCCGTCTTTTGAGACGGGTCGTCGATGGTGCCCACCGCCTTGAAGGCGCGAATGAGACCGCTGATCGTGCCGAGCAGGCCGATCAGCGTGGCGATGTTGGCCAAGGTCCACAGCGCTCCCGTTCGCTTCTCGAGCGCCGGGATCACCTCGCTCATCTTCTCTTCCATCGAAGCGATGACCGCCTCTTCCCCGCGGTTCACCTGCGTCAGGCCGGACTTCACGACTTCGAGCAGCGGCACGGCCTTCGCCTCGCACTGGCGAATCGCCCGGTCGATGTTCCCTGCCTGCACCAGCTTTCGAATTCGGTTCATGAACTCCGCCGCATCGACGCTGTAGTTCATTCGAATGTACCAAGCGCGGTCGATGATGACGCCGACGCCAAAAGCCAAAACACCGAGATTGACGAACGAAAACGGAGCACCTTCGACCAGTGCCTCCCAGATTTCATGCATGCTTGCGGCTCCCTCCGGCTCGCCCGTGATTCGGCGAGAAACCCCTATTTTTCGCTTCCCTCCAGCCTCACTGAGATTTGGACCCAGAAAGCTGGAATCCATTGAAATCATTGCGACTGTCGGGGCGAACCCCTTGACCGAGGGGCAAACTACCCCACGCCCCGCGAACTTGTCAACGCGACTACCGCTTTTTCCGCTTTGGGACCCAAGCTCGGGCTCTTCCCGGTTTCTAAGGAGCTGAGTCGGGCACGATGTTGACTTGCTGGATCCAACCGTTATCATCCAGATGTAGTAAGCAAACCTTGGAATTGCTTACTGTTCTGGGGGGAACAGCGAGTTTTAGTCAGAAGACAGTGATGGGGATTGCACCGTACTCAGTCGGGGTCCGGATAACACTGTCGAGGTAAAGTTCGCAGGAGGCAGGAAGAAATGGCCAAGTTGGCATACCACTTTGAAGCAGGCGGATGGGCGATGTGGCTGATCCTCGTTTGTCTCGTGTTTGCGATCGGATTCACGATCGAGCGCGCGATGTATCTCTACAAAGCGTCGATCGACAAGGACGAGTTCATCGCGAAGATGCAGAAGTGCATCACCGCGGGAGACGTCGCAGGCGCGATCAAGGTTTGCTCCGCTGAGCACAACCCGCTGGCGCGCATCGTCAAGCAGGGTTTGCTCAAGGTGAACCGGCCGGACGCCGAGGTCCAGGCGGCCATGGATGAAGCGGCGCTCAAGGAGCTACCGCTGATCGAACGGCGCACGCCGTACCTCGGTCTGCTCGCGAACGTCGGCATGCTCTGCGGTCTGTTCGGAACGGTCGTCGGTCTCATCACCGCGTTCGGTGAGGTGGCCAAGGCCGATGCGGCCAGCAAGGCGACCGGTTTGGCAAAGGGCATCGAGGAAGCGATGAACTGCACCGCCTTCGGTCTCATCACGGCGGTCTTCGCGCTCCTGATGATGGGCCTCCTCAACGGCAAGACCCAGAAGATCATCGACGATATCAATGCGGCCACCGTGCAGGTTCTGAACCTGGTCGTGGGCAACCGCTCGAAGGTCGACCTTCAGAACATGCCCGCGGAGTAACGGCTCCAATGGCGGCAATCGATAGCGGCGGAGGCAACTCCGGAAAGAAAGCGGTCAATCAGGAAATCCCCCTGATTCCTTTCATCGACCTCCTGCTTTGTTGCGTGATGTTCTTGTTGGCGACCGCGGTTTGGAACCAACTGGCCGCGATGAACGCCAATCAACAAGTCCCGGGGCAGGCTTCGACGGAAGATGCCCCACCAGAGGACGAGAAGGTGAAGCTCATCCTGCAGGTCCGGAACTCGGGGTACGTCCTCGGGTCTTCAGCCGGGGAGAGCATCGACATCAGCAAGCGCGTCGTCGCGGACCAGAAAGAGTTCGACGTCGATGAGCTCGAAACCAAGCTCGCTCAGTGGAAGCAGGCGTGGGACAAGCGCGACGATTTGATTGTCGCGCCCGAGGACGGGGTCCGGTACGAGGACGTCGTTCGGGCAATGGATGTCGCCACAGCGGCAGGCTTCGCAAACCTGTCGATGGCCGACGGAGCTGCGTTCCTGTAGGGGAGAATTATGGCGATCAAACGGCCAGAACCAGAGCTGCTCCGCAACATTCCGCTGAAGTTCGTTCGCGAACGTGTTTCCGGTCACGCGCGGAAGTCGGTGGACCACCAGATTCCGCTGATCCCTTTCATCGACTTCCTGATCGTGTTGGTGATCTTCCTGCTCATGTCGTTCTCCGCTTCGGGCGAGCTGGTCGCGCAGCAGCCGACCATCACGATGCCTGATGCGAAGAACACCCAGCAGATCGAGATCTCGCCGATCATCGCGGTCGACGAGCGCGTGATCACGCTCGACGGCACCCGCGTTGCCGACACACAGACACAGGGGCAGTCCGCCCAGGTGGACCGCATCGAGCCGCTCATCCAGGGCCTTGAGGCGGAGAAGCGCAAGTGGGAGACGATTCATCCTTCGGAGCCGTTCGCAGGCCAAGTCATCGTGCAGGCGGACCGCAATATCGACTTCCGGGTCGTAAAGAAGGTGATGTTCTCAGCCGCGTCCGCGGGCTACGGCAACGTGAGCTTTGCGGTCAACCAGCGCGAGCAATAAGCTTCGCGACATGGAGCCGTCCGAGCTCACTCCTGCCGAGTTCGACGGCGTTCGTAGGAACCGATACCGGCCACGCATTCCGTGGGCGCGTGTCGGTTTCGTCGTTTTGGTGGCGGCACTGTTCGCGGGCGCCTATTTCTGGCGCCAGAAGGTCCGGGCTGACGAGCTGAGAGACCGTATTCGGGCTCAGCACGCCGAGCAGGTGGCGCCGGTTCTCGACGAGCTGGAGGCCACTCGAATCGAGCTCGAAAGCAAGGCCCTCGATGCGAAGTCAGGCGCCGCGAACCGCCTGGTCGAAGCCGAGGTCCCGCTCTCTGCCCTGCATGACAAGGAGATGGTCTACCTCCACGTGCGCGCCTCCGAGCTAGCGTCCGAAGATGGGCTGCGCGCGGCAGTCGAATCCGAGGAGGAGGACGCCATCGGCGCCTGTCTCGGCCTCGAGCTGACACCCCTGTCGGCCTTGTCCGACGTGCCGGAGGTGTTGACGGCCAAGTGGGTCGACCGGGTCGACGATACAAACGACATGCAGCGCTTGTCGGTTCGGGAAGAGCAGCTCATGCGGGCGATAGACCGCGAGCTCCCCGCCTTGAGAGAGCGGCTGCCCGCCGACTACTTCCTGCTTCTGGTGGTGCAGGGCAAGAGCCGCCTCCGAGATCCGGTCGATGTGTTCCTCTGGGACCTCGCAGAGGACAAGCTCGTTCTACGTTCGCGCACCGAGAACCGCGGGCGCTTGATTACGGTGCGCAGCCAAATTGGTCCCAAGGCAGACTCCGCGAAGGCCGCTGGCGACCCCATCGTCACCGCGGACTGCTCGATTGCGGCTCACATCAAGGCGCAGCTCGGGGAGCCGACGATGGACCTGGCAACGCCGGACTGACCGTCTGCATCTGCGCGTAGTCGATCCGCTCGAGCCAGCGCTGCGCCTCCGCGCTCGCAGCGCGACTGACCCAGGCGCGCTCTCTCCAGGCTTCGGCAGACTCGCCGTAGCGGCCGACCGCGAAGAATGTGATTCCCAAGAGGCGGCTCAGCTCCCAATCGAGCCGACGCGTCGGCAGGCCCAGACGTTTGGCTTCTTGGAGCAGTGGGAGGGCGAGCGCGAAGCGGTTCTGACCCATGAGCTGCCTTGCTTCGAGATACTGCCCGAGGCCGTCATCGCGTATGGACGCCAGGGTTTGCGCGAGATGGACCACGACGGGGCTCGATGACTGGCCGAGCAGCATCTGGTAGATCAGGTCCTGTTCGGCCTGGCTGGCTCCGAGCGCGAGCTTCTTCACCTCGCTTTGCCGTGCCGGTCCGTCGGTTCGCGGGATCGCCAACAGCTCCTCGTAGAGCCCTGCGGCCTCTTCGAGATTGCCGAGCGTCCAGCTCGCGTCGGCGTATTGTTCGAGAGCGGCCGCCACGATCGGTTTGGGAGCGTTCATCGCGGCGCGCAGCGCGTCGAGCTCTGCCAGCGCCTCCGCATCGTTCTCTGTGCGCGCCAGGGCGCCGACCAACGCGGCCTGGGCCCGGGGCTCATGCTCGTCGATCTCGAGAATCGCGCGGCAGGTTTCGATCGTGCGAGCGTCGTCACGGGCGGCCGTATCGCCTGAGAGGTGGGCCCGGAGCTTTGCCAGCTCGTGCGGGCATACCGCGGCGAAGATGCTCGGCCGCGCCAGCTCGACCTCAGCGACGCCTCGCTCGTGTGCGGTCACAGGGACCTGCTCGAGATAGGCGTGCCACTGCACCTCGAGCTCATCGAGACCCTCGATTCCGCCGCTCCGATACGCCGCGAGCAGGGCGTCCATCCCGCGTGACG
>JBGUEF010000220.1:0-5920 GCA_041821485.1 Deltaproteobacteria bacterium | reverse complement strand
CTGCACACGATCGATGTCGGTCGGATCGGTGCCGAGCAAGTACGAACCCAGCAAGTCACCGAGGCCCTCACGCTCCTTGCCCATCGACTGCCCGGCCGCGTAGCCTTCGATACCGTCGTCAGTCACCAGCTTCGCGAGCGTGAAGCGATTGTGCGTCTGCGGATACCCGGGAATCCAAGACGGCCAAAACGTCTTCCGAAGCGGAACCGAAACGTGAAAGAGCTCGATGGACGTGATGCGCATGATCGCTACGCGTGCTCAGGCGGCCGTCTCGGGAATTTCCGGTGTGTCG
Source organism: Deltaproteobacteria bacterium (assembly GCA_041821485.1). GTDB lineage: Bacteria > Myxococcota_A > Polyangia > Polyangiales > Houyiibacteriaceae > SG8-38. The sequence continues at coordinate 5,628 of JBGUEF010000220.1, read as the reverse complement.
ATCTTCGAGATCGCCGTGTCGATGTCTTGCTGACTGAGCTCGTGACGCTCGAGCTTGCCCGCGAAGTACGCCTCGTAAGCGGACATGTCGAAGTGACCGTGGCCACAGAGGTTGAAGAGGATGACGCGCTTAGTCCCCTCTTCCTTGGCGCGCTTGGCCTCACGGATCGTCGATGCGATCGCATGGTTCGCCTCGGGCGCGGGAATGATGCCCTCGTTACGAGCGAACAAGACGCCGGCTTCGAAGCTCTCGATCTGGTCGACCGCTTCGGCCTCGATCAGCTTGTCGTGAAGAAGCTGACTCACGAGCGTGCCGGCACCGTGGTAGCGCAGCCCTCCCGCGTGAATCTTCGCAGGCACGAAGTTGTGCCCCAGGGTGTACATCGGCAAGAGCGGCGTCATGCCAACGGTGTCGCCGAAATCGTATCGGAACACACCGCGCGTGAGCTTCGGACAGGAGGTGGGCTCGACGGCCAGGCATCGGATGTTCTCGCCTTGGGTGAAGTTCATCCGAAGGAAGGGGAAGCTGAGCCCCGCAAAGTTCGAGCCGCCGCCAAACGGAGCGATCACCACGTCGGGAAGCTCGCCCGCCTTCTCCATTTGCTTGATCGCCTCCTGCCCAACCACCGTCTGGTGCGTGAGCACGTGGTTGAGCACGCTGCCGAGCGCGTAGTTCGTCTCGGGATCGGTGGCTGCGCGCTCCACGGCCTCGGAGATCGCAAGGCCGAGGCTTCCTGGCGCGTCAGGGTCTTCGGCAAGAGCCTGACGGCCCGCCTCCGTCTTGTCGCTTGGCGACGGGATCACGTCCGCGCCCCAGGTGTTCATCATCAGCTTCCGGTACGGCTTCTGATCGTAGCTGATGCGCACCATGTAGACCTCACAGCCCATTCCGAAGTGCTGGCAGGCGTAGCTCAGTGCGCTTCCCCACTGACCGGCACCGGTCTCAGTCGCGATGCGCTTGACCCCCGCTTCCTTGTTGTAGAAAGCCTGCGCGATGGCGGTGTTCGGCTTGTGCGATCCCGCCGGGCTGACGCCCTCATACTTGTAGTAAATGTGCGCCGGGGTATCGAGCGCCTTCTCCAAGCCGCGGGCCCGATACATCGGTGACGGCCTCCACTGCGTGTAGATCTGTCTCACCTCCTCGGGAATCGGGATCCAACGCTCCTGGCTAACCTCTTGCTCGATCAACGCCATCGGAAAGAGCGGGGCGAGCGCCTCCGGCCCGATCGGCTCCTGCGTCGCCGGGTTGAGCGGCGGCAACGGCTTGTTCGGCATGTCAGCGACGATGTTGTACCAGCGCTCGGGGATCTCGTTCTCTTCGAGAGTGATCTTGGTTTGCTTCATGGCGTCGGGGAGCCTACCAGCGCTTTGCGCAGTAGACGACCCCTACCGCCCGCGAAAGCGCTTCCAAGTCCGATGCCCGGCTCCACCCCTCCTCAGCTCCGCCGAACCCTTGGTTTCTGGGCGCTCGTCTTCTACGGCGTCGGGGACATCCTGGGGGCAGGGATCTACGCCCTGGTGGGCAAAGTGGCGGGGGTGGCCGGACACGCCAGCTGGGCGGCATTCGCCGTGGCGCTCGTGGTGGCTGGCCTCACGGCGCTCACCTACGCCGAGCTCGGCGGACGATTCCCTCGGAGCGCTGGCGAGTCGTTCTTCACCCAGCAGGCCTTCGGACGTCCGGGCCTGGCCCTGGTCGTCGGCTGGGTCGTCCTCTGCTCTGGCGTCCTGTCCTTGGCCACGGTGTCCGTGGCGTTCGGAGGCTACATGAGCGGCCTCGTACCGGAACTGCCTCGGCACGTCACCGTGGCGGGCATCCTGCTCTTGCTCGCTGCGATCAATTTTCGCGGCATGCGAGAGTCATCGACAACAAACATCGTCGCCACGATGGTCGAGCTCACCGGACTGCTGATCGTGATCGTCGCGGGCGCGCTCTTCATATCCGACACGCCGGACACCAGCATCAGCCTAACGATCGCGGCAAGCAGCGAGGTCAGCTGGACCGCCATCGCACGCGGCGCCGCACTGGGCTTCTTCGCCTTCATCGGCTTCGAGGACATGGTCAACGTCGCGGAGGAGGTGAAAGACCCAGAGCGCAACATGCCCCGCGCGATTTTGTTCGCGCTCGTCATCACAGGCTTTTTCTATTTGCTGGTCGTGGCCGTCGCGACAACTGTCCTTGTGCCCGCCGCTCTGGCCGAGTCCGAAGCTCCACTTCTGTCCGTCGTGCAACGGGCCACCGATGCCGTCCCCGATCGCCTGTTCACACTGATCGCGCTGTTCGCGGTCGCCAACACCGGCTTGCTGAACTTCATCATGGGCTCCCGCTTGATCTACGGGATGTCACGGCAAGGGCTCCTGCCATCGGCGCTCGGCGCCGTGCACCCCGCGCGTCAAACACCGCACCTGGCGATCCTCACCGTCCTCGCGGTCGCCCTCGCCTTGGCGCTATCGGGCACCCTCACCTATCTCGCGGGCACGACGAGCGTGCTGCTCCTGCTCGTCTTCTTCACGGTCAACCTCTCGCTCATCCTGATCAAGCGTCGCGACCGCGAGCCCTTGCGCACATTTTGCGCACCCCGGCTGATCCCGATCGCAGGAGCACTCAGCTGCCTCGGGCTGATGCCCTTCCTGCCCCACAGCTCCCTCCTGACTGCAGGAGTCATCCTCGCACTAGGCGCAGGCATCGTCGGGCTGCGCGCCCGGCATTCGGCCGCCTAGTCGTCCTTGTTCTTTATGGGCTTCATCTGCTCACCGGGGGGGAGCGAGGGCCGGAACTCTGCCTGCCGCAGGTCGATAATCACTATGACCAGGAACAGTGCGAATGATAGCGTGCCAATACCTTGGCCGACCGACATCGCCGCCATCACCGGAATCCAGCCCTGGTCGAAAAGCGACCAGGTCATGAGCGCCAGGCCTATGAGCCCGAGCACGCATGCATACACCATCAGACGCGACCTCGAGGCGTTGTCGAGGAATTTTTCGACCTTGGCCCTCGGGTTCATGTTCCCTCCGGTGAGGGAGCTTCGAGAGCCGAATGGGCCTCGACGTCCGATGGAGTTTCTTCGTCCGGTTTGCTAAAAGGATGCGCGTACCCATGACAGCCCGCGCTCGCGCAGCTTGTCGTTCCGGTGCGCAGGTCTTCGAGAAGTCCGTTATGGTCCGCTACGCCGTTCCAGATCCTCCCGGTCGTGCTGTGACACTGCATGCAGTTGTCGTTCTTGAACGGCCGGGCGATGTGAATCTTGGGGAGCGCCTCCTCCATGTCGTACCAGGCGAACTCGGACAGGAACATGTACACGTGGCCCATGCCGCCGAGCTTGGTCATCGCGTAGCCGAACATGCCGTAGTCCTTGTGGCAGACGTAGCAACTCTTGTCTCCAAACTTGATGGTCCGGGAGTGGATGGCGGCAAGCGACAAACTGTCGGGGTCGTTGGCGTCCGCGATGTGCATGTCCATGGTGTGGCAGCTTCCACAGAAGGCCTGGTGCTCAGTCGCCTGGAGACCCTCGAGGTTGCCGATCATGGCGGTCATGATGGGCAGCACCCCCACGGCCAACATCATGAGCGCCTTGACCCTCGCGTTGAGCGGCGGACGGTAGATCAAGTAGTAAACCATGATGACCGCCGCGACGATGGCGCAGGTCAAGGCGATCCAGGAGAGCGGGGATACGTGCATGGTTTAACGGGCTCGTTGCGATCGAGTCGCTCCGAGCAGGATGACCATGATTCAGGATCGGGTCCTAATGCAAGTCGGAAGATCCGGCGCACGCAGCGTTGGGCCCTTGGGCTTGCCGCGACGATCGCGTTGCTGCTTCTCGGCCCGCTGCCGCCGGCCGCCGCCCAGCCGTATAGCGTGGGTGTCGAGGCCTGGGGCCAGCTCGAGCCGAATATGGGGCTGATCATCGTGGAGGGTTCGGCGCGGAAAAACCCGTACGTCGACGCCGAGGCCTTGATTTGGGCTGGCGCCGGCACGCCTCAGTTCGGCCTGCGCGGAAACGAAATGACGTTCGAAGCGCTTGTCGTCGCGGTCAAAGTACGCGACCCCAGAGGCATCACCGACACGCGGCTCGGCCGGTTCATTTTGGGAACAGGCGCCGTACGCGCCATGCATGTCGATGGAGCCCACATCACGCTGCGCGCGCCCTCGAAGACTCACTTCGAGGCGTTTGGTGGCGTGCCGGTCGACGGAAATATCGACGGGCGTCGGTACGACTGGGTGGCCGGCGGCCGGGTGTCTCAAGGGCTCGGAAAGATCGGCATGCTCGGGGGCTCGTACTACAACCGGTACAACACCGGTCAGCGTTCCGACGAAGAGGTCGGAGCTGATTTCTCGCTGCGACCCGCTCACTGGCTCGACATGGCTGCCAAGTTCTCCTGGGAGATCATCAATCCAGGCATCGCGGAGGTTCTGGCGACTATCTCATCTCAGACCGAGAGCCGAAACTTCCGCGGTGAGGTCTTCGTGACCAAGCGTTCGTCCACTCGCATGCTGCAACAGACCTCGCTGTTCACCGTTCTCGGCGATCCGGGCGCATTGAAGACAGGTGCAAATCTTTTCTGGAGAGCCGCCCCCCGACTGGACCTGTCGGTGGAGGGTGCCGCGCAACAGGCCGCAAACGACTGGGGCTGGACCGGCCATCTGCGCGGCGTGTTGCGAACGGACGACGAAGGGGACGGTAGCGTGCTCGGCGAGCTCCGCCGCCAAGATGTCGCCAGCTCGAAGTGGACGGGGATCCGGCTTGCGTCGGTCATCAAGCTCTTCGAAAGCATCGACGAAACCGTGGGCTTGATGCCCGAATTCGAGCTGATTATCCCCGACGACCGCAAGCCAGAAACAGGCAAAGTATGGCCCTGGGGTCGGCTTGCGTTGCAATGGAAACATCAAAAAGGCTGGGCCCTGGCAGCCGCCGCCGAGGCGAGCTCCAACGCGACTACACGCATCGACGTACGAGCGCTCGCACGCGTCTCCTATCAGCAAACTTGGCACGGTAAAGAATGAGAAAGTTCGTCGCAATCGCAGCCCTGATCACGCTCGCCGGAACGGCCGGAGCCTGCGCCAAAATGCTTGGCCTCGAGCGAGACGAACAGGACGGCCCCTTTGAGCACCGTGCGCACGTGCTCGAAGGGATCAACTGCAACGAATGCCATGTGGGCATCCAGCAGGCCGGGGAGACCGGGCCGATGCACTTCCCGTCGACCGCCGACTGTGTCGCATGCCACGAGGACCCGCATGATCCTGACACCTGCTCGAACTGCCATGGGCGCGCGAGAAATCGCCACTCGGCGGAAATGGCTCGCAAGCACCTGCGTTTCTCGCATGCGACGCACTTCGAAGAGGGCGCCGGGGACTGCGTGCGATGTCACGTGAACGTCACCACCGACTCGGACTACGTCCGCGTCAAGCATCCCACCTGCTTCAGCTGCCACACGCACAAAGGCCAGTGGGACACGCGGGACTGCGGTGGATGTCATGTGGATCTACCAGGCGAGATGACACGCCCGGACAGCCATGTCGTTCACGACGGCAACTTCCTACGCGAGCACGGCGTACAAGCCAGCGCGCAGGGCGATTTGTGCACGTCCTGCCACACCCAGCGTCAATGCGCCGAGTGTCACGGCATCACCGTGC
>JBGUEF010000219.1:0-5949 GCA_041821485.1 Deltaproteobacteria bacterium | reverse complement strand
GGTCTGGGGCTGGCTATTGGGACCGGTTGGCGCCCTGGTCTCGGCGCCGCTCACCATGGTCATCAAGCACGCTCTCACGCACAGTGACGATCTCCGTTGGTTGGCGGATCTCCTCGGCCCTGCGCCCAAGCCAGCGGGCAAGCCCGGCAAAGACAACTCCGCGGACGAGCTCAGTCGCGCGTGAGCGCATCGCCCGCGCGCTCGGCAAAGCGTCGAAGAACCTGCAGAGCAGCCGCGCCGGGTGTCGCGCGTCCCTGGCCCACCGCATCTTCGAGCTCCGCGATCAGCACGGACAGCTCGGGGTCGCTTCGAAGCGCTCGACGAAGCCCGTTCTCGACCATGTCCCACATCCACTGAACCTGCTGCGCCTGACGCCTTCGTTGGAACTCGCCGGACGCCTCGAGGTCGCGTTGGCTCTCTACGACCAGCGCCCAGATCTCGGTCAGGCCGGTCTTCTCGAGGGCGCTGCAGGTCACGACGGGCGGGACGCCGTCTCCTCGCATGAGGCGCAATGCACTTTGATAGGATGCTTGAGCGCGTGTCGCGCGCGCCCGATTGTCGCCGTCAGCCTTGTTGATCGCGAGCATGTCGGCCACCTCGAGGATGCCGCGCTTGATGCCCTGAAGCTCGTCGCCCGCACCCGCGATCAGCAACACGAGAAAGAAGTCCACCATCCCGGCTACGATGGTTTCCGACTGGCCGACGCCCACGGTCTCGACGAGCACCGCATCGAAGCCCGCGGCCTCGCACAAGAGAATCGTTTCGCGGGTCTTCCGGGCGACCCCTCCGAGTGTCCCGCTCGTCGGCGACGGACGGATGAATGCGTTCGGGTCGTTGCTGAGCGTCGACATCCGGGTCTTGTCGCCCAGGATGCTTCCGCCACTGACGCTACTGGTCGGATCGACGGCCAACACGGCGACGCGATGACCCTCGCCCGTCAGTATGGTGCCGAGCGCGTCGATGAAGGTGCTCTTCCCGGCGCCAGGAACCCCGCTGATCCCCACCCGATGCGCCCCGCCCGTCGCCGGCAGGAGCGCTTCCAACACCTCCTGAGCGAGCGCGGCGTGCGCCGGTTGCTCGCTTTCGATCAGCGTGATTGCTCTCGCGAGGATCGCACGATCACCTCCACGCACTCCGTCGACGTACGCCTGCGCGTCAAGGCGTTTCACGACCCCCCGAGTTGTGCATCGAGCTGCTCCAGAAGCTCAATCGCGGCGTCGGCGATGACCGTGCCGGGGCCGAAGATCGCGACGGCTCCGGCGTCGCGTAGTGCGTCGTAATCCTTTGGCGGGATCACCCCGCCCACGACCACGAGGATGTCCTCCCGGCCCAGGCTTGTGAGCGCCTCTTTGAGTTGCGGCACTAGCGTGAGGTGCCCCGCGGCGAGCGAGCTCGCACCGATGATGTGCACGTCGTTCTCGATTGCTTGCTTCGCGCTCTCCTCCGGCGTTTGGAACAGTGGCCCGATGTCGACATCGAACCCGAGGTCGGCGAAGGCCGTGGCGATCACTTTCTGACCACGGTCGTGTCCGTCTTGCCCCATTTTGGCGACGAGGATGCGGGGCCGGCGGCCATGTTTGCTCAAGAACGCGTCGCTCCGCGCTCGCACTCGGTCCACCGCCTCAGAGTCTTTACCCACTTCGCTTCGATACACGCCTTCGATACTCCGAATCGTCGCTTGGTAGCGCCCCCAGACGCGCTCGAGCGCGTCGCTGATCTCTCCCACGGTAGCTCGATGCCTGGCGGCGTCGATCGCCAGCTCGAGCAGGTTGCCCTCACCAGTCTCGGCGGACTTGGTCAAAGCCTCAAGTTTCGGTGTGAGAGCGGCTTCGTCACGCTCGGCACGCAGCTCGCGGAGACGCGCGATCTGCGCCTCTCGGACCGCAGTGTTGTCGACCCTGAGGACCTCGAGGTGATCTTCCTTCTCGAGGGGGTACTTGTTGATCCCGACGATTGTCTGCTGCCCGGAATCGATCCGCGCCTGCGTGCGCGCGGCCGCTTCCTCGATGCGAAGCTTCGGCAACCCGGCTTCGATCGCCTTGGTCATCCCGCCGAGCTCCTCGACCTCCTTGATGTGCTCCCAGGCGGCTAGCGCGAGCTCGTGCGTGAGCCGCTCGACGTAATAGCTCCCGCCCCAGGGATCGATGACCTTGGTGGTACCGCTCTCGAGCTGAAGATAGAGCTGCGTGTTGCGAGCGATCCGCGCGCTGAAGTCGGTCGGCAGTGCGATCGCTTCATCGAGCGAGTTGGTGTGAAGGCTCTGCGTGTGCCCCTGAGTCGCGGCCATCGCTTCAATGCAGGTGCGGGTCACGTTGTTGTAGACGTCCTGTGCCGTGAGGCTCCAACCCGAGGTTTGGCAATGCGTACGCAGCGCGAGGCTCTTGGGGCTTTTCGGATTGAACTGCTCGATGAGCTTGGCCCACAGGAGACGCCCCGCCCGAAGCTTGGCGATCTCCATGAAGAAGTTCGTGCCCACCGCCCAAAAGAAACTGATACGGGGCGCGAATTCGTCGATGCCGAGGCCGGTGGCCAAACCGGTCCGCACGTACTCGAGGCCATCCGCCAGTGTGTAGCCGAGCTCGAGGTCCTGTGTCGCGCCCGCCTCCTGCATGTGATAGCCGCTGACGCTAATGCTGTTGAACCGCGGCATGTTGGCGGCGGTGTACTTGAAGATGTCCGCAACGATCCGCATCGAGGGCGACGGCGGATAGATGTACGTATTGCGCACCATGAACTCTTTGAGGATGTCGTTCTGAATGGTACCGGTAAGCTGCTTCGGGTCGACGCCCTGCTCTTCCGCGGCAACCACGTAGAGCGCGAGAATGGGCAGCACCGCTCCGTTCATCGTCATCGACACACTCATCTGGTCGAGCGGGATGCCATCGAACAAGATGCGCATGTCCTTGATCGAGTCGATGGCGACACCGGCCATCCCGACATCCCCCGCAACGCGTGGGTGATCGGAGTCGTATCCGCGATGCGTCGCCAGATCGAAGGCGATCGACAGCCCCTTTTGACCAGCCGCCAGGTTTCGGCGGTAGAACGCGTTGCTCTGCTCGGCAGTCGAAAATCCCGAATACTGCCGAATGGTCCACGGCCGGCGCACGTACATCGTCGAGTACGGGCCTCGAAGGAACGGCGGTATCCCCGGCATCGTCTCGAGGTGCGTGACCGGGCCAAGATCCTCTGCCGTGTACACGGGCTTGACCTCGATGCCCTCGGGTGTCTTCCAGGCTCGGTCTGCCTGCTCGCCGACGAGTGCCTTCCAATCCGAGAGGGGGGAGGAACTGCCCTCCGCAGGAGCGTCGAAGTCGATCGTGCTGAAGTCGGGCAAGCTGCTCATCGTTGCACCCCTACCGAATCGAGAACCCGAGTCATCACAGCGAGCACGTCCGCACCAACGAATACGAAATCACTCACCCCGGCCTCACGAAGAGCGGCCTCGCGCTCCCCAGGACGGCCCGCGACCAACACGACCGGGCATCCGGCCTGCTTCAACGCAGCGATCGCCGGCTCCAATAGCGCCTCGTAGTCCTCGTCGCTGCCGCAGATGATGGCGAGCGCCGCTGACGAATCTTTCCAGGCCGCGGCGAGCGCTTCGGTGTCGCCGAATCCATCGTTCGTCGCGGCGTCGATGCCCGCTGCGGCGAGAAGGTTCTGCGTCCATGTCGAGCGCGCCTTGTGCGAGGCGACAGCGCCGAGATTGGCGAAGAACGCAAGGGGCCGAGTTGGGTTCCGATCGCTACGCGCGCGCAACTCTTCCCATATCTCGGCGGCTCTCCACTGAAGAATCGGCTCCACGTGAAAGTCGGGCTGGCCATGCTGCAACACCGTCGCCACGCTGTACATGTCGGCCCCGGCCGTCGTGGCGGCAAGGCACGCGTCGGTGAGCGCCCCGGGCTCACGTTTCGCGTCGGTCGCCACGCCTACGATCGCGCGGAGGGACTCCCCATGGGCGCCGAGGTCGAGTGAATCGACCGAGGCCTTGAGCAGGCCTTGGATCTCCTCCGCGGAAACGGTGTCGCGCTCGACCGAGCCTTCGAACAGGTTTGGGAACTCGCTCACGCCGACCACAGGCGTCTTGCGCTTGGCGAGCGCTTTCTCTCTGGCATCGGCGACTTCGCCAACCGCATCAATCAGCTTGCCCGAGCCGAGGGCCGCGATGATGCCACCGCCGGCTTCGATGGTGCGAACCTCGTTCCAAGCGGCGCGTGCCAAATCGTTCGTCAGTTGCTCGACGAACCAACTGCCACCTGCGGGGTCCGCGACCGCGCCGAGGTGGGACTCTTCACGCAAGACCACCTGCGTGTTGCGCGCGACGCGCTGGGCGAGGACATCGGGAGGTCCAATCACGCAATCGAATGGCATCGTGGCGATGCTCTGCGCGCCTCCAAAAATCGCGGCGGTGCACTCGGACGTGACGCGCAGCATATTCACCCAGGGATCACGCTGCGTCTTCGTGAAGCGAGATGTTCGGCAGTGCGTATGCATGGCTGCCGCGCTGTGATCACCACCCGCCGTGATCACGACCTTGGACCAAAGCCACCGGGCCGCTCGAAGCTTGGCCACCTGTGTGAAGAAGTCACCGGATACCGAATAGCTGAATCCGATCTGACGCGCGGCCGCGTCCACGCTCATGCCAGATTCGGTGAGCTGGCGGAGGTACTCGAGCCCCGTTGCGATCGTGTATGCGAGCTCCTGCACGGTGCTCGCGCCTCCGCCGTCGTACGGGTCGCTCGACACGTTGGCTGCACGCAAACCAGGCGCGTTCCGGGAGCACCAAGAGCCAAGATCCTGCAACTCGGCGAGGCGCGCGCGAAGCCCTCCTTGGATGCGCCCCTCCCCGGCAAGGAGGCCAATGGGGTCGAGGCCCAACCCGCCATCGAGCGCCGCGTACGGGACCCCGCGACGCTGCGCCAGGGCGAGCAACCCCGACGCCACCGCGAGCGAGTCCGACCCGCCGTCCAGCGAGATCGACGTCGCGCCCAAGTCGACTGCACCGAGCAGCTCGTCAAGCTCGTCAATCGTCAGAACGCGGCATCCGCGACGCGGCCCAAGGCGCAGCCATAGAGCCTCGACTCCATGCTCGAGGTCTTGCCGGATCATCTCCTTACACACGCTCGGACGAGGGTCGTCGTACTCCTGCCGAATCTGCCAGCCTGCGAGAGGCGCGGCGCCCCGCAAATACGGATAGACGCCCGGCAGGCCGGGGGCGCTCAGGTCCTCGACATCCTCGGCGGTATAGAGCGGCTCGAGGGAGAGCCCGCCGGGCAGCGTCGACCGTAGCCCCGCCAACGAGGCACCTTTTAGATCTGCCTCCACCTTCGCAACCCACTCGGACTTGGTCACGGGCGGAAACGGATTCATTCGCTCGTCGGTGTCAGACACAGCGAGAGCTAAATAGACTAGAGAGATTGCAGCCGCAATGCGCCTCTACGGGAGCCTCGGATCCCTGGGCTCGGTATCGCGGAGCCCCTCCCAGAACTCCTCGACCGGCCCTACACGGTCGTGGAGGTCGACGTAGGCATCCTGGACGTTGACGAGCACGTAGCCAACGCCTTTCTCCCGGCCAAGTCGGGTCTGGATACGCGCCAGGTCGACAACACTCATGCCGGACGAAACGACGACCATGACCCTGTGCGCGAGACGCGCGGCGCGCCGTAGTAGAGGACCACTCAGCGGACCGTTCCAGGTGAGCGCAACACCGGTCACCTCTCCGGGACCGGGCGTAGCGGGCGGCTCCGAGCGCCTCAGGCTGGTGATCTCGTCGTCGTCATGCCCGAGCAATCGGACCGCGGCGCGCATGACGGCATTGGACGCGCTCGCATTCGGCGAGTCGCTGCTCACGTGTACCGCACGACCCACGCGAGACGGTGTGTGATCGGTCACCACGGGCACCGGCCGGGTCAGCAGGAACGCGTCTTCCTGGTCTTCGGAATCGCGAGCTGC
>JBGUEF010000218.1:0-6000 GCA_041821485.1 Deltaproteobacteria bacterium | reverse complement strand
AATGCCAAAGGAGATCATGACCAACAGCGGCAACAGGATGCTCTTGCCAATGAGAGGACTGCCCTCCTCAAAGCTGAAGAAGGCGAGTATCGCCTTTCCCGCATCAAGTCGGCGATAACGGTAATAGCGGTCTTGATGCGACCCATAGTCTCACCGGTTTCTTTGACGATTTTCGGGAGTTTATTGCGCTGGATATCCTCCATATGGTTCTGGATAAGGCGGCGCTCGAATGCATACGGTTCGTCCAGCGTGTCCATCTGGAGCAGCAGGCACTCACGCAGGTCGCGCGCGCCGATTCCGGGTGGGTCAAGCGACTGGATAACCATGAGCGCTTCGGTCGCCTGCTCGATCGCGCGGTCGATCATGATGCGGCCGCGCTCCGACGAGCCCGCGTATACGAACGTGCCCACGAGAGCCCTCATGGGTGAACCTTCCGCACGACCGCGCCCTGGGTTGGCGACCGCCACCACCAAGATGGCAATCACGGGAATCGAGAGGTGGAGCGATCGGTTGGGCATAGCGAATTCAAAGGCCCTGTCTGCGCCACGAGCCACGCGACATAATATCTAGTACCGCGCAATTGGGCTCTCAGCATGAGCCCGATGGTCTTCAGCTCAAGAGATAGACCGAACCGTCCTCATCTCATGCGGATAGGCAAACTAAAAGCGGTCTCAGGTGCGCTCGCAGCAGCCGGTGATTCGTTCAGGCTATTGGCATCGATCTCGGCGAAAGATTTCGTGGCCGTGTTCTGGAGAACACCCTGGTCGACTAGCTTGCTAACCTCGTTCAGCAAGCGACCCTGTTCGCCCATGTCGTCTGTCTCGAACATGGGACGCGCGAACATGAACTCCCAGTGAAAAGAAAGCGCCTTCGTTTTCATGGGGGAGACGTCGAGCACGCCCGGATCATCGATCGCGCCGATCTTCCCGCCGGGCCTCATCATCTCGACAGTGGCCTCGAAATGGCGATCCGTTTTCGTCAGTGACGCGGCAAGGTCGACTTGGGTGACCCCAGCTGCTTCGAGTTGCGGGGCCAACGGCTGGTGATGGTTGATGACGTGGTGCGCTCCCATGCGCTCGCACCAAGCCACAGTGTCTGGTCGCGACGCCGTGGCGATCACCGTCAGACCGGTCAGGCGGCGAGCCAGCTGGATCAATATCGAGCCAACGCCGCCGGCGCCCCCGATAACCAACAGATTCCCCTTTGCGCTCTCGTCGCGGGGTACCCCGAACCGGTCGAACAACAGCTCCCAGGCCGTGATGCTGGTCAGCGGCAATGCGGCCGCATCGGCAAAGGTGAGTGACTTTGGTTTACGTCCGACGATCCGTTCGTCGACAAGATGGAAGTCCGCAAAGGTGCCCCGCCTCGCGATATTCCCTGCGTAGAAGACCTCGTCCCCCACCGCAAACCGCGAAACTTTCCCGCCCACGTCGCGCACGATACCGGCGCCGTCATAGCCAAGAATCCGCGGCGAATCTGGCGGAGGGGAAGCATTGACGCGAATCTTGGTATCCACCGGATTGACCGCCACGCCCTTGATCTCAACCACGAGGTCATGGTCGCGAGGCTCTTCAAGATCGAGAGTGAGCTGCTCTACGTAGTTCCGAGCGTGCGGCGAAAAAGGCGTCGAGAATCCATAGGCTTTCATGGCATCAGGCCTTTCCAGGGATGGTGACGACGGAGCAATATACGGTCATAGCCTTGGTGTCCACGTCAGGAAAGCTCAGGAAAGCTCAACCTGGGTCAGGTCGCACTCAAGCGTCGACGGTCGCGGTCGAGATCGTGCTGTGGTGGAAGCCGAGGCGAGGATCGTCGAGAAGCCCGATGTGCTCGGGGAAGAAGCCGCGGATGGAGGGGAAGCGGATGCGCTTGTGCACCGTCATCTCCGGGTGGCGATAGACGATGACCTCGTTGAGGCCGCGGTGGGCAGAGAGGATGAAGCGCCCGTCGGGGCTCACCTGCAGGCCGAGGCTGCCGTCGAGGAGGCTGAAGCGCGTGGCGCGCAGCGCCTTCAGCAGCAGATGCGAGTTCCCGGGCACGTCGACGCGGCTGAAGCTTTCTACGAGGTTCGACCAGCTGCTACGTAGATGGGGAAGCGAGCGGAGGAAGCTGGGGCGCTCGTCGATGAACTGCACCCGCTTGAAGGTCTCGAGATCGACTCGCACTAACGTGCCGCCGGCGCACGCGTTGTAAAAGACGTCATCGGACGTGACCACCACGTCGGAGGTGAACGCTGCGGGCAGCTCCTTGGCGATGGAGGCATGGCGCGTGACGGTGGCTGTTTCAGCGTCGACCTCGAAGACGTAGTTCTTGAAGTGGGCGAGCGTGTACTCACCGAACTCGCCCCCCTGTGGGGCGACCTGCTGACTGGGGCCGTAGAAGAAGTCCTTGCTGGGGTGCGCCGCGAGATGCCAGCAGGTGGCCGGGAGCTCCACCACGCGCGCGTCGTTCGTGGTGAGATCGAAGATGCCTATCTCACGCGCGTAGCCCTTGTGGTCGTGGTCCATGGAACCGTAGCCGATGTAGCGTCGCGACGGCGAAAGCTTGAGCGCGTGGGGGAGCTTCACGAGGTGTTCGCCGAGACGAACCGGGTGCTCCAGGTCGTCCATCTCGAAGCGCCAGAACGAGTCTCCAAGCACGGTGATGAAGCTCTTCTCGGACAGCCACACCACATGGGTTTGGCTGGAATAAATCACGTCGGGCGCGCAGAAGCGCAGCGTGGAGAGGCGGCGCACCTCGCGCAGCGTGCGCGGATCGTAGAAGAGCAGCGTCTGGGAGAGATTACCGAGGAACGCCAGCGTGCCCGTCGGGTTCACCTGCGTGGCGTGGCCGCCGGCCAGCCCTTCGAAGAAGTGGACCTCTTTCTCCCAGCGGTCGGCGTCGGGGTCGCAGCGCAGGCGGGCGACACCGCAGAGGCCCTCGAAACCGTTGAGGTTGTTGCCATCCAGCGTGATGAAGAAGTCAAAGGCGGCCATGCTGTTCCTCTCTTCAGCGGAGCGAATCAGGATCGCCAAGCAGGCTGTGAAGCTCCTGACAGATTCTGGCGGCTTGGATGCCGTCGACGACGCGGTGGTCGAAGGTGGCGCAGATCTTCAGGGTGCGCCGAACCCCGAGCTCACCGTCCTCCCCTACCCAGGGGCGCTGACGTACGCGCGTGAGAAGCACGTCGACCATGATGCGACCGATGGGTGTCAGCGGCGCGTAGGCTTCGTCGACACCGTGCATGCCGAGGCTGGTGACCATGCCGACACCGAAGAGGTCGGCGGGGAGCCCGAGCTTCGACAGGTCGAGATGGAGCTCGTTCATCGATAGGCTCGCGAGCGTGAGGAACGGGCGCATCATCCACCAAGGAAGCTTGTCCATGAGCTGCTTGGTCTGCTTGAATTTTGGATCCTCGTCGGCGCGGATGAGCTGGCCTGCTTCAATGACGTCGGTGGCGAGCTGCCGAAGGGGTAGCTTGTCGGCGGCGGCGATTCGGTGGGCGGAGAGGTCGCGACCGCCGGCGCCTGCAATCAGGACAGTGATGTCGACGGTCTTCCGTTGCTCGAGCTTGCCCCAGTAGCGTACCTTGGCGTTGGTGCGCGGGTGGCGGGCGATGGCAATGGCGAGCGCCTTGGCCACCAGGTGGGTGACGGTGACCTGCACACCCCACTCTTCGCGAACCTTGTCCACGAAGGCCAGCGCTGGCTCCATGTCGACTTCCGTCGCGCCGTAGATGGTGGGGTCCTTGGGTCGGCGCCACTGCGCGGCCGCCCAGCGATGAAAGATCGACGGGTTCTCGTAGTTCTTGAAGTTGCTGCTCATTCGCCTCGGTATATACCAAACAATCGCCCAGGCGGGAGCTATTTGGGCCAGCTCATGCAAGCCCCGCCCGAGGCTATCCGCGAGGCCGGTTTCGAATCAGGCTCACGAGCCCGCTGGCCCGCTCCGCGATTCCTCGGCCATTGAACAACTTGCCGACGCCTTTGAAGAAACCCTCGGTCGTCGACGCGTACGGCATCCACAGAGCTTCGACACTGGCGGGAGAGGTCATCACGCTCTTCGTCGCGACGTAGTGATAGTAGGCCTGCTCGCCTTGTGCGCGGCCGACACCTGAGTCGCCGTCGCCGCCGAAAGGCAATGTGACGCAACCGCCAGATTGGAGTGCGTTGTTAACCATCACGGACCCGGCTCGCATGCGACGCGCGATGGCTTCACCGGCCTTGGCGTCACGCGTCCACACGCTGCCAGCCAAGCCGTACTGAGAATCGTTGGCTAGCCGGACCGCCTCGTCGTCGCTCCCGACGCCCATGATCGCGAGGAACGGCCCGAAGGTCTCTTCTCGCATCATCCTCATCTCGTGCGTCATGCCGGTGAGGATCGTCGGAGGCCAGTAGAGTCCGCCGCCCTCCCGCCGAGCCTCCCCTCCGCAGACGAGCGTCGCGCCCTTCTCGATCGCATCCGCGGTGTGCGCTTCGTAGATCTCTAGCTGGGGCTCCCAGATGATCGGTCCGAGGTCGTAGTCCCCGCCGCTGGTCTGCCAGCCCTGCCGGAGCTCGCCCACCACCGACAGAATCTTCTCGACGAGCGGTTCGACCAGTTGGTGAGGCACGTAGATGCGCTCGATGCCGTTGCACACCTGGCCGGCGTTGTAGCAGGTGCCATTGACCAGACCGCGCGCTGTCAGGTCGAGATCGGCGTCCTCCCGAACGATGGCAGCGTCGTTGCCGCCCAGCTCGAGGACCACCGGCGTCAACGTTTCGGCGGCCTGCCTCATCACCTTCTTGCCGGTGGCCGTCGACCCCACGAAACAGATCGCGTCGGCCGCGTCGATGAGCGCACTCCCGGTCTCCGCGTATCCGTGTACCATCTGCACGACTCCGTCTGGAACCCCAGCGTCGCGGAAGAGGCTCACCATCATGTTGCCGATGAGCGGGTTGACTGGCGAGGGTTTCTGCACGACCGCGTTGCCCGCAGCGAGCGCGGGGATCATGTGCTTCATGCCAAGCTCGAACGGGAAGTTCCAAGGCAAGATGTACCCCGCAACGCCGAGGGGCTCGTAGAAGATCCGCGCTCGCGACCCGACGAAAAACGTCGCGCTGACCTTCTGGCCGCGCTCGAGCCGCTTCGCGAGCGCCGTGTGGAGCTTGATCGTCTCGCACACGGGGGCGATCAGCCCGATCGGCTCCACCGGTGGCTTGCCGTTCTCGGAGGAGACAATGCGCGCGATCTCGTCTACCCGATCGAGGAGCACCCCTCGCAGCCGGTTGAGGATCTCGTTGCGGCGATCGACTCCTAACTCTGCCCACCCCACTTGGGCGCGCCTTGCTCGATCGAACACCGCGTTCACCATCGCAGCGTCCGCGATGGGGACCTCTCCGAGCTTCGAGCCATCTCGCGGGTTGAACGACTCTAGTCGCCCAGGGGCTTCATTGACGGGAACTTCGTGCAACATGGAAAACCTCTCGATGGGGCGCCCATGCTAATCCGAGGGGCCCTCAAGCACCAGACGCGTCAGCGCCGCGCCCTATCGCGGCTGGCACCTGACTCATTGCGTGCTCGGTCATCGCCGTGATGGTCAGCGATGGGTTCACGCCCGGATTGGCGGGCACCGTGGACCCATCGCAAATCAAGAGATTCTCGTAGCCGAAGACTCGGCTCTGCGCGTCCACGACCCCGGTGCTCGGGTCACCGCCGATCGCCGCCCCGCCGAGGATGTGTGCCGTCGTAGGAATGTTGGCCCATGCCTCGAGCACCATGCTCTGCGCATAGCCGCCGGTCTTCTGTGCTAGCCATTCAGCGGCCTGATTCCCGACTTCGATGAACGTCGGATTCGGCTTCTCCGGATCCTGCTCCGTCGTCAGAGAGACACGTCCGCCGCGCCGTAGCTTGGCGCGAAACGAGATCGCGTTGTCCAGGGTCTGCATGACCAGGAAGATCACCGTGCTGCGCGACCAGCCAAACGGCCAAAGGGTCTTGAGGAAGCTGATGGGGTGTCGGACGATGTTCCCGAGCCACATC
>JBGUEF010000217.1:0-6026 GCA_041821485.1 Deltaproteobacteria bacterium | reverse complement strand
ATCGGCAAGAGCCTCGCGTTGCTTCTTGAGGGACGCGAGCTGCTTTTGCGCCTCCACGTCTTCGCTCGAGCCCGGACGCTCCGCGATCTCATCGATCTCGCTTTTCGCGTGCCGTAACAGGCCGGCGGTCACGTCCGCGCGGCTTTGGACTCGTTTGAGGAGGTATGCGGTGTCCGCTTCGACGTCGAGCCCGAGTTGCCTCTGTTGCGCGATGTTGGCGTCCAGGTAGTTCATCAGTCGAGCGGAAGAGGGAATCGCACCGATGAGCTTGCTACGTGCGTCCGCGGCTTCCTCGGGACTCCCCTTGTCCGCCGTGTCGACGAGCTCGAGGATTCTGCGATCGAGCTCCTCCATTCTTTCGCGCATCGCACGCTCGTCTGCTTCCAGAAGCTTGGTGGCAGCGGCCCGCCCCTGGGCGGTGGCAGCGCCAGCATCCTGGCCCGCGACGACGAGCTCAACCAGATGTTCCGCGTCGCGCCGGGAGCGCTCGCGACGCTCCGAAAGTTCCTTCTCCATCATCACCGCGGCCGCGCGATCCGAGCTCTTCGAGACCTTCCTGGTGAGCTCTTCGAGTTCGGCGCGGCGTGTTTCTAGATCCGCGACGAGCTCCTGGATCTCCTGCTCGGCGGTCTTCTTCTCCTCGGCCCCGCCATCCTGTCCGAATGCTGCCAGCGAGAAGGACGACGTGATGGTCAGAATCAGTGCGAAATTCGCGAACGGCCGAAGCCATCCGCATCGTGCGGCGGTGTGCATATTCAATCCCCGTGAAACTGGAGTGCCCGGCCGAGGGTTCGGCCCCTGAAAGAGCGCTAGTGCTAGTCGAAATCGATCTCCCGCTCAAGTCGGCTGGAACGTTGAACAATGGCGTCCTGGGCTATAGAGTCCCCGGCATGCGGGAGGTCAGCATGAGGAAGATTGACTTGAGATTTGCAGCTTTGGTGGTCGCGCTTTGCTTGCCCGCCACCTTGGCGTCCGCCCAATGGGATGCGTCGACGCAAGAGGGCACATCCACTACGGCCACGACGGCGCCCACGCCGCCGCCTGCTCCGTCCGACCAGATGGTTTCGACCACGCCTTACCCAGCCGTCGAACAACCGCAGGAGGAGAAGGGTCTCGAGGTCGGCTTCACCTGGGGCCTCAGCATTGGAGTGCCGATCTTCTTGGACGTGCCTAACGACATCGTCCGCCCCGGCGCCGCGATTAACTTCTTTGGCGGCGCCGACTTCGGCTGGTTCATCGTCGGCGGAGATGCCGGGCTCCAGTGGAATCCAATCGACCTGAACGGCGTCACGGCTGGGACCCCCCCCGTGACCCTAGGCGGGCGAAGCCCGCTCACGCGCATCTACCTTTCAATTCCAGAGTTTCGTTTTCAGGTTCCCGACCTCAAGGTCGTCCTCCCGTACCTGTCGGGCTCGTTCGACATGAACTTCTGGAACTTCCGGGAGACGCAGGTTGGCTGCGGCTACTGGTACTGCAGCCAGTACTCAGTGTATCGCTTCACGCCCGGGTTCACCGGCAAGGCGGGCCTCGGCTTCAACGTGAAGGGCGGCGTCTACATTGACGCTGGCTTCCAGTACTCGTTCACCGGCAAGGGCAACTTCTTCGCACAGTCCCGCTGGTGGTTGGCGCCCTACGTCGGGGTCATCGTTCGTCGGCGGTAGCCTCGCTCAGCTAACGGCGTCCACCGCCGCGACGTCCGCCGCCACTTCGACTCCCGCTTCGCCCGCGGTTGCCGCTGCTCTTGCTACCGGAGCTCGATCCGCCCTGCTTTGAAGGCTGCGTCGACGGCTTGGTGCTCGGCTGCTGAGAGGGTTTGGTCGATGGCTGCGTTGACGGCTTGCTGCTCGGCTGTTGCGCGGGCTTGGTCGACGGCTTGCTGCTCGGCTGTTGCGAAGGCTTAGTCGAGGGCTGCTGCGACGGTTTCGTCGAGGGCTTGTTGCTCGGTTGCTGCGAGGGCTTGGTGCCAGGCTTGGTGCCGCCCCCTTGACTGGGTGGACGTCCGCTGCCGCCGTGCCCCGGCTTGTTCCCGTGACTGGGGTTGTTGTGATGCTGATAGTGCGCTTTGCGGTGCGTCTGCGCGTGGTGGTAACGGTGGTGGCGGTACGCGGGAGATCGCCCGTAGTGCGCGTGCCGGTGATACCAGTGGTAGTGGTAGTGGGGGTGCCAGATCGGATACATGATCAGCGGCGCAACATAGACGCCCGTATACACGTAGACGGTCGTGGTCGACGACTGCGGCTCAGGCTCTGTTTGGGACGCCGCCGGGGCCTGTTCGGCGTTTGCAGCCACGTCCGGCCCGCCCGGCGCGGCCGTAGCTCGATAGACGACTTCCTTGGTCCCCGACTTCGCCCAGCCCGCATTGTGAAAGACCCACTGCTTGCCGTCCCAGTCCCAGCGCGGCGGGACGAGGATCATGTCCTTGACCTTGTAGACCCACTCGCCGCTCTTCCACTCGAACTGCTCGCCCGTCCATGTCCAATGGCCAGGGAACCAGTGGTATGAGGTCTTCGCAAGCATCTCCGCGGTTGGCTGTAGCTCTTCGAGGTCCTCTGGCGTCTCGGGGTGGGGCGGCCGTTCATCGGTTCCATCTACAGGAGGTGCCTCGGCCGGCGGCGCGTCGTCGGGCGGAGGCGGCATGTCCTCCGGAATCTCGTCCGCGGAGCGAACGTCGTCACCCTCTGAGGACTCCTGTGCGAACGCCGAAGGAGCAAACCCAAACGCGAACATGAACACTAAGAGCAATCGCATAGTCGCTCCGACTGTGGACACGCAGACTCTATTCATCGGTCCCTAGGCGTATCACGATGAAGGCCCAATTCTTCTTCGAACCACGGAGCCGCGCCCCCCAGTCGGCCAGAGTCATCTGCCAACCGTATTTCCGATGGAGCGCCCGGGTTCCCGATTGCTTCGACGCTTCGTCGTCGACGAGCCGCCCAGTCCCTTCGTGCCAGGGGCCCTTGAGCACACCACGGACGTTACACTCTGCGATGCGGATGTTCGGGTTGCGGCGCAGGCGCTTGACCTTGTACGAGTCGCCGTTCGTGAAGATCACGAGCTCATCTCCGTCGCGGGCGACCCAAACCGGAGTCTGGACGCCGGTCCCATTCTTGCGGAATGTTTCGAGATTCACGTACTGGGCTTTCCCGAGAGCGTCGATTGCGGACATGACCCGATCATAACGCGGTTTTGCTCCCGTGCATCTCCTGCTAGAACGCCGTGATTATGCTTAGCCGACGCTCCCTTCCAGTCTTTCTTCTCACCGCCGCCTTCGGATGCAGCTCCAGCAACAGCGGCTCCGCACCGGCGATCGACACGTCCGACCTGTGCACCACGCCGCTTGCCCCGAACGAGCCGCTTTGCAGCACCGCCTTTGGCGACACGGTATGGGCGGGATCGCATCGAGCAAGCTATGCGCAAGGTTCTTCGGCGCTACCCGGGCCGGCCGACAGCCAAACCAGCAAGAGCGAGCACCTGGTATTGCAGGGCGCCGGCATTCCGGTCATCGCATCGTTTAGCCGCCCGTACGAAGACGGCGGCCGGGCGGTGTGGTCCACCATCCTCGGGGCCGACTCTGCGATCGTGAAAATCGACCACGAGACCTTCGAGATCATCGACACGTACGTGCCCGGAGACCGCGAGGAGGACCCTCCGGAATTCGAGCTCGGGCTGAGCGGTGCCTATGCGGCGATCGACGCACAGAATCGCTTCATCGCGGGCCGCACGAACTTCGTCTCGTTCTTCGGCGACAGTGTCGAGGGCGATCGTTGGTCCCCCATCGAGCTCAAGAAGCGAATCTTCTTGCCCCCAGAGGCATTCTGCAACGATGACGACGTCATTGCGGGCATGTCTCTGACGTACGATGGGCACCTGGCCTTCGCGACCGAGCTAGGCAATCTCTTCGTGATTCCCGCCGATGCCGACCCCGACGATCTCGGCGAGGTACCTGTCGTCTCGACAAACCAAAACTGTGCGACCGCCGACGCTGCAGATCTCGAGATCGTCTCCAACAGCATCGCGGTCGACGAGGCCGGGGGGATCTACCTTCTCACGAGCGCGGCGATGTACCGATTCAATTGGGATGGCAGCACGCTCACCATGGCGTGGCGCGCCGCCTACGATTCCGCCGAAGAGGTTCCGAGCCCGATTCGCCTCGGCCCGGGTTCCGGCTCCACGCCTAGCCTCATGGGCACCAAGGCCGACGACGACCACTTCGTCGTGATCGCCGACGGACAGGCGCTGATGAATCTCGTGCTGTTCTGGCGTGACGAAGTGCCGGACGATTGGGAGCCCATCGCCCCAGGCAAGGATCCTCGCATCGCATGCGAGATTCCGGTCGACTTCGGCACGGGCGCCACCGAAGCGATCTCGGAGCAGTCCGTCGCCGTCCGAGGTTATTCGGCAGTGGTCGTCAACGACTTGCTGACCAATCCGACGATCAACCCGCCATCCATGTCGCCGTTAGCCGCCGCCGCACAGAATCTCGTGTCCGCGCTCGAAGGCGGCATCCCCGAAAAGGCGCCGTTTGGACTCGAACGCATCGACTGGGATCCCGTGACTCGCACCTGTTCTACCGTCTGGGCCAACTCGGAGATCAGCGTGCCCAACGGCATTCCGAGCATCAGCGAAGCATCCGGGCTCGTGTACGGGGCAGGTCAGCGCGATGGTCAATGGGGCCTCGAAGGGCTCGACTTCGCAACCGGCGAGTCGCGCGTCTGGGTTGAGGCGGGTCCCGGCACCTGCCCCCAGGACAATCAGGGTCTCCTTCCGCTTCTTCCGGGCGTCGGTGATGTCCTCGAGCAAGTGCCCGACTCTTGCGAGAACTCGGTCTACGCAGCGACGACCATTGGTCCCGACGGCATGGTGTACCAGGGTACGTTGAATGGGATGACTCGCTATGTTCCCGAGACGGAGCAGGCGCTGCCGGCCACCTCGCAGGCTGCAGCAGGGGTCGACCAGGCGTTGGACCTGCTGGCGCGCTCCGAATCGGACGCACCGAGCAACATTAGCGAGCGCGACTATCTGCGCCGTGCTCGCGTGCAGCTCGTTGCCACGGAAGCGGTCGCGTCGGAGGCGGGGCTCGACGAGGTTGCGACGGCTGCAGCCGATGCGCTCGAGTCGGTCGATGCCGCGATTACGGCGTTGGATGCTGGCGAGCCCTACGACACCTACGTGCAAGATGCGCGCGACGCTTTGAACGCGCTTTAGGCTGCGCCCTCGAGCCGCGCCATCACCTCATCGGTGAGGCGCGGGATCACATCGAGCGCGCCCATGTTCTCGTGGACTTGCTCGACGCGGCTCGCGCCGGTGATGACCGTCGAGACGTGGGGGTTCTTTGCGCACCAGGCGATGGCAAGTTGCGCCGGCGTGCAGCCAAGCTCGTTCGCGACCTCGATCGCGCGTCGAATCTGCGCGTGATTGTCTGGCGCGGTGATGTACTCCCGAAGCCATTCGTATCCCGGAAGCGCCGCGCGGCTGTCCGATGGCACTCCGTCCAGGTACTTTCCGGTCAGGGCGCCCGACGCGAGCGGGCTCCAAACCGTCGTGCCCATCCCGTGCTTCGCATAGAGTGGCGCATATTCCTTTTCGACCCGATCCCGTGACAAGAGACTGTACTGCGGTTGCTCCATCACCGGCTTACGGAGCCGATACCGCTCGGCAATCTCGTAGGCCTCCTCGATTGCTTCCGCGGGCCATTCCGAGGTTCCCCAGTAGTGTGCCTTCCCCGCGGCAATGATGTCGCTCATCGCCCATACGACCTCTTCGACCGGCGTCTCGGGATCATCCCGATGGCAGAACAGAAGATCGACGTAGTCGAGACCGAGGCGTTCGAGCGACCCGTCGATCCCTTGCATGAGGTATTTGCGATTCAGGGTCTTCTTCGTGTTAGGACCTTCGCTCAGGCCCCAATAGAGCTTGGTCGACATCACGTATGACTCACGTGGCCAGCCGAGCTCCCGGGCGACGTGCCCCATGATGATTTCCGACTTGCCGTCGGCATAGACCTCGGCGTTGTCGAAGAAGTTCAC
>JBGUEF010000216.1:0-6038 GCA_041821485.1 Deltaproteobacteria bacterium | reverse complement strand
GCGCCGCGAGGCCCTGCTGGCCGTGAGCCTGATTTGGATTGCCGCGGGCGCCTGCGGAGCGGTGCCGTTCATGCTCGGGGCCGGCATGTCTGCGGCTGACGCATTTTTCGAATCCGTCAGCGGTCTCACGACCACCGGTGCGACGGTCATCGACGACATCGAGGGGCGCTTGTCGCGGCCGCTGTTGCTTTGGCGCTCTCTGATTCAGTGGCTGGGCGGCATGGGCATCGTCGTGCTGTTCGTGGCGGTCTTTCCGAACTTGGGTGCTGGAGGAAAGCATCTGTTCCGCGGCGAGGTGCCTGGAACGACCGCCGAAGGGTTGCGGCCTCGAATAGCCGAGACCTCGTTCGCCCTATGGAGGCTGTACGGCGCCTTCACCATCCTCGAAATCGCGCTGCTCAAGGTCCTAGGCCTCGATCTATTTGACGCCGTGTGCCACGCGTTCACGACCATGTCGACGGGCGGATTCTCGACGCTCGACAGCTCGGTGGGCGGTTTCGACAGTGCCGCAGTCGAGTATGTGATCGCGTGCTTCATGCTGATCGGCAGCGTGAACTACGGCCTCTACTACGGCCTCCTGCGGTCCGGCAGCTGGAAGACTCTGGTGCGAAACATCGAGTTCCGGTCGTACGTCGGCATCGTGGTCGTCGCGGTGGTCGTGCTGACGGTCCTGAACCTCAGCGTGCACGACGACATCCTGACCTCGTTCCGTTACTCCTTCTTCATGGTGGCGACGACGATCTCATCGACCGGATATGGCACGGACGACTACAGCGTCTACAGCTCGACCGCGCTAACCATCGTGATCCTCCTCATGTTCGTCGGCGGTTGCTCCGGATCGACGGCGGGCGGCATCAAGATCGAGAGAGCCGTGCTGATGGGTAAGCAAGCCATCGCACAAATTCAGAAAAGCTTCCGGCCCGCCACGGTGCAGCTCGTGCGCATGGGCAAGGTCGCGATCAACAACCAAGTGCTCGCCGACGTTGGGTCGTTCTTCTTGATCTACATGGGGTGCATCGGCGTCGGCCTGCTCTTCGTGACGCTGGTCGAGGGCGTTCCGGTGCCCACTGCCTTCGGAACGATGCTGACTTGCCTGTCCAACATGGGCCCTGCACCCTTCCACGTGGGGCCGGACAACTTCTCTGCGTATTCCGCGGGGAGCAAGTTGTTCTTCGCGATGGCCATGCTCCTTGGGCGACTGGAGTTCTTCACGCTCTTCGCGCTGATTCTGCCTGGGTTCTGGAGACGCTGATGGTCGGCTCGTACAGCATGCCTCCTCCCGGCGAGGAGACCCACGCGCGGCGGCAAATCACCGTCATCATCCTGCTTCTGTTCGGCATGGTGGCGCTCTATCAGTTCGAGCAGTTCGCCCAAGATGGTTTCGACCCGAGCGGAATGCTGGCCTTTGGCTTCGTCGTTCTGGCGAGCTACACGATCGGCGGACTCGTAGCCCAGATTCGTCTGCCCCACATCACGGGCTACTTGATCGCCGGCCTCGTGTTTGGTCCCTCGCTGGCAAATGCTCTCACCGGCCTCGATCTCCCAGCGCCTTTCGATAGAGGCATTCTCAACGAAGAGGTGATCGAGCAGCTCAGCTTGTTCGACACGCTCGCGGTTGCTCTGATCGCACTGACCGCGGGTGGCGAGCTCAAGCTCGAAGGGCTCAAGGAGGGGATGCGCGCGATCAGCTCGATCCTGGCGGCGCAGATCGTGTCCATCGGGGTACTGGTCACCGCGTTCTTTTGGCTGATCTCCGGCGCGGTCCCCTACGTCGGCCTACCTGGTGTCGAGGGCCTGCCTATGGTGGCGGCGTTGGCGGTGGGCGCGATGGTCGCCTCGGTGTCGCTAGCCACCTCTCCCGCTGCGACGATCGCCGTCATCATGGAGTCGCGGGCCGCGGGCCCGATGACGAGAAACGTCCTGTCGGTCGTCGTCCTCAAGGACGTCGTCGTCGTCGTAGTCTTCGCGATCGCGCAGGTCGTGGTTGCACAGCAAATCGGCGTGAGTGCGATGGAGGGCGGCATCGCCGCCTACCTGATGAAGCACATCGTCTTTTCGATCATCTTCGGCGCGGTGGTCGTGGGCGGCCTGATGGCGCTCTACATTCGGTACATCAATCAGGAGCTCCTGATCTTCGTCGTTGGCGTCGTGTACCTCGTCGCTTTCATCGCTGCAGAGCTCGGTTGGGACCCTGTGCTGGTCTTTCTCGCCGCCGGCTTCGGCGTTTCGAATTTCTCCAAAACTGGCCACCGGCTGATCGAAACTGTCGAACGACTGTCACTACCCGTCTACGTGGTCTTTTTTACGCTCGCCGGCGCAAAGCTCCATCTCGAACAGCTCCAACAAGTCGCGTTGTTCGCGATCGCCCTAGTAGGCGTTCGAGCGTTCGCGATCTACTCCGGAACCAAGTTGGGTTCCCGATTGGGCAAGGCCGACGAAGCGACGCAAACCTTCGGATGGACGGGTTTCGTTTCCCAGGCGGGTGTCTCGATCCTCCTCGCCGCGATGGTCGGGAACACGTTCGGAGAGCTTGGACGGTCGCTCGAAACCTTGATCATCGGCGGTGTCGCAATCAACGAGCTGATTGGGCCAGTGCTTTTCAAGATGGGTCTTACTCTCTCGGGCGAGGCAAGCACGGGTCGCGCATCGCTCACTCCGGGGAGGCACTTGTCCGTGAAACCTCCCTCGATGAGTCCCGAGGGCGGGAAGGGCGAAGCAAGACAGCTCGAGCCCTGGCCTGAGCACGTCGGGAAGAAGGATCTGTGGGGTGCCCCATTTCATACGAAGAGTGCCGAGCTCAACAATCGCATGCAGGAGCTCGCTGGTGACCTTCAGAGCATCGTGCGCGAGGTATCGACCGGGCCGCTTCGTGAGTTCCAGCTCGACGCAGGCAAGTACTTGCGCGACTTGCGGCGCGAGTTCCTGCGTCATCATCGGCGACTGACGGTCCAGGCCCGCGCAGAGGACGGCGCGGAGCGCGACGAGCTGGTGACGATGCTTCGCTCTGCGCAATCCGATTTGGCGGCCCACTGGCGCGGGATCGTCCTCGGGCGATCGGTGACGCTTGCCAAGCTGAACTGGACTCCCGAGACCATGCTGGACAACGTCGACGGCTTGGTCGACGAGCTGCCCGAGGTCGTCACGGCTCCCTACGAGGACCAATCCTACGATCGCAAGGAAGACGACTCGCTCTGGAAACGATTCCGGCGCCAAGGCCCTCGTTTACGCCGAGGCTGGCGCAAGGCCTTCGGGCAAAGCCCTCCGACGCGCGATGTTCGGTTGCGCGCTCTTGGACGCTACCATCTCTCGTATGACGCGCCCGCGCGGCTCGAGGGCTTGGCGGCCCTTTTCGTCGAAGCCGACCGGCACCTCGCGGCTCGCACACGAAGCCTCTTCGACGGAGTGATTGCGGGCTACGACGACATCGTGGACGTCGCCGCCGGATCCGACGCTGACCTCGAGGCCCAACTGGTCCGCCTGCGCCACGAGGTGGAGGAGGAGCTCGCGCTCGCGCTCGACGAGACCGTCCGCATCACCGGCGACGGCACTCATCGCGCCGCCAGCGCGCTCGGAACTGGCTTCGTCAAGATGAAGGAAGACCTCCCGACTTTCGGGACCCTCGATTTGCCCACGAGCGAGCGCCGGACCAGCCGCCGCTTCGCGAACCGCATGCGCGCGATGGAGACGCTCACCAAGGACGTATCGAATCTTCGAAAGGCAAGCTCGGCGGAGTACTCCTCACTTGCAATGGAGCTCGAGCTGCTCGGCCTCGAAGCGCGAATCAAGGACAACGTGGCCGAGTATGTTTCGCGACTGACCAATACTGTGAAGCGCCGCGCGACCTCCCAGGTCGAGCGTGTGAGCGACACGCTTCAAAAGGCGCTGACCGAGCTGAACACCGAGCTCGAAAGCAACTACTCGGGCGATGAGCTGGCGACGGCGCTGCGCCAGACCACGGAGGCGACCAGCAAAGTCACGGGCGAGGCCGCACGTGTCACTATGGAGCTGTACCAAGACCTGAGCGACGATACGAAGGTCGCGCCTCTGCTCGACACCTTGGTGGACGCGTGCCGCGGCCTTACCCCGCGCTACCGGGTGACGGTTGGCCAGCGTCAGACCGGCGAATGGCGCTTGCCGACGTCCTTGCCAGAGGTCGAGGTGCCCTTCAGAGAAGTGGTGCTCACCTACATCGACAGCCGGGTCGCGCCGAAGCTGCTTGCGAGCCGGCGTGAGCTCGCCGAGCGCGTACAGCCACTCGCAAACCTGCTGCAAGAACTCGAGCGTGTCGTCGCCTTCAACGTGGAACTGGCAACCGCGGAGCTCGAGGTCGTCCACGACGAGCCGATCCCGGAAGAGATGCACACATTGCTCCGCGACATGGTCTACGGCCAGCTCGAGAGGAACTACAACTCGCTCGAGGAGATCCGGGCCGACGCCAAGGGCTGGCCCGCGATCATCGAGGCGGAGATGCGTGATGCAGCGCTTGGTACGCTCGCAACGCTTCGCGGGGAGCTCGCCGAGGGTTCGTTCAGCAAGTCGCGCCTCGAAGCCATGCGCCGCGCGGCTAGCGGTCTTCGGATGATCGAGAAAGCCGAGCGGCAACCTCGCATGCAACGCCTCAAGGTGCAGCTCCGCGGCGGTCTTCGCGCGTTGTTCGGTGAGGAGCGGCTCGAACGTTGGAGCGAGCGGCTCGGGCTGACCGGAGCCTTGCCGACCGAGGAGCTCACCGCGGGCACGTTCGCCGCTCCTGAGGTGGCGGCCGACCTACCTCTGGTTTACCGCCGGCTGTTTGCCGCTGACACGATGGAGGCTGGAGACGTGCTCACCGGCCGGGAGCAAGAGATCCGCCGCGCCGAATCCGTGCTTTCGAGCGAGGTCAAAGGCCGGCTTCGATCTGTCGCGCTGGTTGGCGTCGACGGCGTGGGCAAAGCAGCGGTCTCGAGCGCGATCGTGCGCAGCCGTCGTTGGAAGAACGTGAAGCGAGTCGTGTTCACGGCTCCGGTTAGCATCGAAGACGTCGACGTGATCTTCCAGGACGCGCCCGAGGGTCAGCTCGTGGTAGTCGACGGTCTCCACTGGATGCTCTCGATGGCGCCGGGGGGCTTCGACCCCCTGCGCAGGTTCGTCAAAGGCATCATCGAAGAAGGAGGCAGGCGCCGTTGGTTGGCGCATGGCGCCGTCCTGTTCTGGAACTTCGCCTCGACCGTCGCGCCGCTGCGTGACGCATTCCCCGAGACGATCCGACTCGACCCTTTGAGCGAGCCAGAGCTGCAAGCGGCCGTCATCGCCAGGCACCGCTTGAGCGGATTCGAGCATTCGTTCGACCGCGGAGACGGATCGCCCATCGAAGGCTTGTTTGCGCGGAGCGCTACCCGAATTCGCCGCCCCTATGACCAGTACTTCCACGAGCTTCATGATGCGACCGGAGGTCTCGTGCGTGACGCGCTTCGTCTGTGGCTGGCTTCGATCCGGGGAATCCACGATGACATCGTGCACGTGGGACCGATCCCGGCTTCTCCGTACGCGCGCGTCAGGCGCCTCCCCGATGACATTCTCGTCAACCTCTACCAGATCGCGCGCGAAGGCTGGATCGACGCGGCCGGCCAGGCGAGGCTGTTCAGGCTCGACGTCAACACGGCCCAGGCACAGCTGAGCCGGCTCGCCCACCTCGGTTTGCTCGACGAACGCGATGGCGCATTTGTGATTGCGGTCCATCTTCGAGGCGTGTTGGGCCGCGTGTTCGATGAGCGAGGATGGGTCCTGTGATGTCCACCCTTCAGCGTCACTGCGTGTTGATTCTGTTGGTCGCGTCGATTGCGGCGCCGGCCGGAGCGCAGCTCCTCGACTCATCCAGGTGGCGACCCAATCAACCAGGGGAGCAGGCCGAGCCACCACCGCCCGCCCCCGAACCGCCACCCGCACCGAAGCCTGCCCCGGCACCGACGCCCACCAAACCAGAGGCGCGGGCAGATGAGTCTCCCTTGGAGCCGCCGCGCTGGATCGCCAAGGCGCCACCGGCTCCCGTCCAGGTCGAGGAG
>JBGUEF010000215.1:0-6103 GCA_041821485.1 Deltaproteobacteria bacterium | reverse complement strand
GTCTACTTCGACGACCTGAAACTGCGCGCCATCGGATCGATCGGGGGCGGCCGCCTCATTGTCACTGAAAACGACGCCGGCCCCGACGGTTGCAACCACGACTGGGACGGGGTCTTCGTGATGAGCGGCGGAGGAACGGTGGGACTGGGATATATCGAGGGGGCGCAGATCTATGATGTCGCGCCGACAATCCTGGGGGCCTTCGGGGTGCCAAGACCCCCAGGCATCTTGGGCCGGGACTGGACCCAGTAACCGCGACACCTGCACCTGCCAATGCCAGTGTCAGCGAATTAACCCTTTGAAAAAGGGGACTGTCCCCTTTTATTTCGCGCTAGGCTCCGGTCGTGGCGGCGCGGGCTTTGGTGCTGGGGTTGGATGGGTTTGATCTGGGGCTCGTCCAGCAGTTCGGCCCGGAGTGCCTGCCCAACCTGCACGCCCTCATGGCGCGCGGTGTCTTCGCAGCGCTCGAGTCCGTACAACCCCCGGCCACCCTTCCCAACTGGACCACCTTCCTGACCGGGGTCGACCCGGCTCGCCACGGCGTGTTCGATTTCACGACGCGTAAGGGCTACCGGGTGCGGTTCACTGCGGGGACGGCACGAGAGGTGCCGACCGTGTTTCGGCAGCTCGACCGGCTGGGGCTTCGGTGCGCGTGTCTGAGCTTTCCAGCGAC
This sequence comes from Deltaproteobacteria bacterium, assembly GCA_041821485.1. Taxonomy (GTDB): domain Bacteria; phylum Myxococcota_A; class Polyangia; order Polyangiales; family Houyiibacteriaceae; genus SG8-38. The sequence continues at coordinate 5,430 of JBGUEF010000215.1, read as the reverse complement.
CTGGCCTCCCGAAGAGCTCGAGCATGGAATCTTCGTGAGCGGCTGGGATGCGCCGGTGGCATTCGAAGCGGATCGCTCCTTCATGTGGCCGCGGTCGCTCTATGACGAGACGGTACAGAGGTTTGGCGCCCCGACCTTCGACGACGTGGACGAGTTTCACGCCGATGCGCCCGGATGGGTCGACCGCTTGCCCCTTGCACTCGAGCAGCGAGTCGCGCGCAAGACCGACTGGGCTCGATGGTTGTTGGAGCGACAGGATTGGGACGTCTTTGCAGTGTATTTCGGCGAAAGCGATACGGCGTCCCACTACCTGTGGGCGCATCACGACCCGGAATCCCCGCGCCGGCCCCTCAGCGTCTCGACGGAACAGCGGCGTGGCCTCCAGCGCGTGTACGAGGCACTCGACCAGGCGGTCGGCTCGCTATTGGAGGCCGCGGGCGGGGACGCGACCGAAATCACGGTGCTTAGCGACCACGGGTCCGGTGGCTCATCAGACAAGGTGCTGTATCTCAATCGCCTACTGGCCCAACACGGCTTGCTTCGGTTTGCAAAGCAGCGCGGCCGGGGCGGCGCTCGATTGAAGGAAATCGCACTGAGGCACTTTCCGCCCCGCCTTCGCGAGCGGCTCTTTCGCTTCGGTAACGCCTGGCTCCCGAGCCGCTTGGAGTCGAACGTGCGATTCGGGGCGATCGACATGCGAAACACGCTCGCGTTCAGCGACGAGCTGAACTACTTCCCTGGCATCTATCTCAACCTCGCTGGCCGGGAACCGCAGGGCACAGTTCAACCCGAGCAGAAGCGCGAAACCATTCTACGAGTTCGCTCGGCATTGCTCGACACGCGCGACCCATGGAGCGGAAAGCCGGTGTTTCGAGATTTGGTTCCGCGCGAAGAGCTCTTCGAAGGGCCGCATTTGAATCGCGCGCCGGATCTCCTCCTGGATCTCCAGCTAGACAACGGTTTCTCTTACAACTTGATGCCAAGCTCGCCCCGGCCGCGGCGAAGCCGCCTTACGGGGCCCCAACCCACCAGCAGCCCCTTCAGAAAGCTCACTGACCACGAAAAGCTCGGCAAGAAAGGCCGAAGCCTCCCCGGCAGCCATCGATCGCACGGATTCATGACGCTGGCCGGACCGAGCGTGCGGGCCGCGGGGCAGCTCGATGCACACATCGCAGATATGACCGCGACGCTCCTCTCGAGGCTGGGTCTCTCGGTCCCGCCTTCCTTCAAAGGGCGGGTTCTTTGGGAGGCCCTATGCAACGACCGAGACGCATCGGCACAGGCGCTCCCTGAAGCCAGCCCCGTCACGTCACGCGCAACCCGAAACGAGGGTCTCATCGAATCGCGGCTCCGCGCACTGGGGTACATCGAGTGATTCTCCACGTCGCTTGCCTCCCCTTCCCGAGTTATCAGGGAACCCAAGCAGCGCTCGGGGCCATGTTGGAAGCCTCCGCAGGCACGGGTCGGCAAACCCACGTGTTGACCTACTCAAAGGCAGCGTACGAGCTCGACCCGCCCTACGAGATCCACCGCATCCCAAACTTCCCCAAGGTGCGCTCGCTTCGCTCCGGGCCCTCCTCGGGCAAGGTCGCGCTCGACGCGCGGTGCATCGCTGAGACCCGCCGCCTGGCACGACGTATTCAACCCACCGCGATCGTGGCCCATCACATCGAAGCAGCGCTCGCAGCGCTCGCGGCACGGGTCGCGCCTGTCTACTACGTCGCGCACACCTGCCTTGCCCGCGAGCTTCCGGTGTACTTCCCTTCCTTGCCAACCGGCTTCGTCAGCGGAGTAGCAAAGCAAATCGAGGAGCTCGTCTGCTCACGTGCCGCGGGCGTCGCCGCAGTCGCACCTTCGCTTGCCCAGCTCCTCGGACGAGACGCTCGGTACATGCCAGTCCCTTGGCCTCTCCCTGGAGCACCTGCCGCGGCACGCGATGAAGCGCGCGCCGCTCTCGGCCTCTCCGCCGAGGCACACGTCTGCCTCTACGCTGGCAACCTCGACCGCTATCAGGGATGGGAGCACCTCATCGACGCCCTTGCGATCTTGAAGCGCGCAGACCCGGCATCGCGTCTCCTCGTGGCCACCGAATCCGACCCCACACCGGCCCGGCGGCGCGCCGAGCGACAGCGGGTCTCCGATTCCATTCACTTCTGCCGCATCGACGGCGAACGGCCTCGCCAGCTTGCCCACGCCGCAAGCGATCTAGCCTGGGTGCCCAGGCGTACCGAGGGCGGGCTCCCGATCAAGATGCTCGATGCGTTCGCCCGGGAGCTTCCCGTGGTGGCCATGGAGCGCGCCACGGCGGCGCTTCCGGTTGGGAACGCTTGTATTGCTGTGCCGGACGACGATCCGGACGCCCTGGCCGCCGCGGCGAGGCGCTTGTTCGAGGACGATCGCGCCGCGACCGCGGTCGCCCGCCAGGCGCGCCGATACCTCGCGACGCACCACTCCGCCGAGACTTACAAAGTCGCGATGCAAGAGCTCCTCGGCGAACCCGACGCTAGCCCGAGGGCCAGGCGTCCCGCGCTGCATCGACGAGTTGTTCAGGCACCCCGAGCTCGCTGAGCTCTGCCAGAACGCACCATCTGTACGCATCGTGCTCTTCGGAGAGCACTACCTCACCCTCTTCGTGCTCTGCCCGAAAGACGATCACCGTCATCGGCTCACCACGACGAGAAGCCGAATAGGCCGTCACGGGCCTCGCCTGGACGCTCACGGTCAGCCCCGTCTCTTCGGTCACCTCACGACGCGCCGCCGCGATCGGATCCTCGCCTGATTGCACGCGACCGGACACCGCCTCCCAGAGGCCAGGCCCCGCAGCTTGGCTAGCGGCCCGACACATCGACAGCATCCGATCGCGGCGAAACACCAGCACCGTTACTGCGACCCATTGTCTTGCTTCTTCGCCCATCGCTGCCACGCACTGTCAACATATGCGCTAACACGCCTTTTTTTGGATCCAAGTTGAAGCCAGCAAGTACCATTTTCTTCCCAGCTCGCGTTGGAAAGACAACATGGTCGCCCACTTGGACGAATCGCTCTCATACGCACGAAAACAGGCTCGTTCCGGCGTTCCGCATCTCCTCCTCGGCAGGGAGCTCGACGTGGAAGCACCGGCGTTGGCCGAGCTCACCGCTGCCGCAGCGGCGCTCGCGATGGGCGCAAAACGCAAAGCCCTATTGCCGCTAGCCACGGCCGCAGTCGAGTACGCGTTGGTTCGCCGCGGCGACTCGGTGCTGGTCAGCTGCTATGGCACCTCGAGCGCGCCGGTGGTCTACCAGCTCGATCGCGCGGTCCCGCTTCGTCTGCTGCTGGACAGCTGCGCCCAGTCGATGCTCGAGATGGCAGGGCAGGAGCTCGACCCGACCGCCCGGCAGATCGCAGTCCGCGTTGCGGAACGAGCGCTAGCAACCAAGATCCAGCCTGACCCAGAGGGTCTCGTCGCGCCGATGAACCAGCGCGGCGGCGATCTCGACACGCCGGGCGAGCACGTGCCGCTAGCATTCGGATACGAGGCGGCCATCTATCCTTCTTCGTCGTCCTCGCAAGGTCGATCGGCGCGTGCCGATGTGCACGCCTTGCTCTTCGAGGGACACCTGTGGACCTTCGTGCGAGGACGCCGGCTGTCTCTTGTGCGTGGCCCGATACTGCTGGCGGCCCACCGGATGGTCGTCGCGGTAAGAACCATTATCGATTCCTGGGACAGCGCGCGACCGACGCACGTTCGCCTCCGAGCGGGCGGCTTTCAGATCGCCATGCGAAAGTCGTCCCACCAGCTGGTCACCGTCGAGCTTTCCTCGGACGGGGGCGGCGACCTGACCGCAACCTCTCTGACGATCGCGGAGGCCGCCCTTCCGATCCTCAAGCTCGCAAGCGACTTGCTCCGAAGCCTGGTCAGCTCGGACCGTGGGCAGAGCCGAAATCTCCGCGTGCGCGCACTCCGTCAGGAGGTTAGGGCGTTGCGCCGCGAGATCCGCGCCCGTCGGAGCGCCGACAGCTTCGTCAACCTCGACCCGGACCGCCTGCGCATCCACCGCAGCGGCGGTTCGGAAGAAACAGAGAAGCCCGATAGGCTGCCCTCGCTTCAGTTCGACGAGCGCTGGCGCATCTGCCTCGAAGGTCTCGACGCGAACTCGGTGTTCATGTGCGGCGATCGTCTAGTGATCGCGACCCAGACCCATGTGGTCGCGGTGTCTCGCGATGACGGGGAGGTGCTTTGGGCGCGTCCCGGCGAGGCATCGACGACCTTGATGGCCGGGTCCGTCTTGATCCGCTTGTCGGCGGACGGCGAGGTCGAGCTCTGCAACGTGGAAGACGGCGAGCCCTACTGCTCGACCCGCATCAGCCCGCGGATCGGCGGCCCGCCCGTAGGTTTGATGGCCGGGGGTGACAAGATTCCGCCCGTCGCCGTGGTCACCGAGGGGAGCCACCGGCTCGTCGCCATCGACATCCGAACCGGCGAGCCCCGCTGGCGCTTTGCCTCGCGGAGCGGCGGCGAGTTCCGGATGACCAAAGTTGGCCGAGTGCTCTTGGTCACCTGCGGCGAAGAAGCGATCCACGCCCTGGACATCGCCACCGGCGAAGATGTCTGGCGTTTCGCCGAGCGCGGATGCTTTCAGTTCAAACCACTCGTCCGCAACGAAACCGTCGTCGCGGCCGCCGTTCGGGGCCGGCGTGAGGGAGCGCTTTTCGCCATCGACCTCTACAGCGGGCAGCTGCGATGGCAGCGCGAGCTTCAGGGCCCGCCCACCTCGGACCCTTGCGCTGCAGCCAACGTCGCCCTGGTCTCGACCGCCGGCGACGAGGCCGCCCTGTCCGCGCACTGCCTGCAAACCGGCGAATCCCTCTGGGACACCAAGGACCCGGGCCTCGGCATCGGCGGCGCCGGACTGACCTTCGACGAAACCTGGATCGTCAACGCTCCGTTCGGCCAACTCAGCGCCCTCGACGTGCGCTCGGGGAACGTCCGCTGGAACACGAACCTCGCGGACGCACTCGCCGATGAGATCCCACGCCGGCTCGAGCCCGTGCTGCGCGGCGGCGCCCTCTTCGTCCCGGCATCGTCGGTCCACGTCGTGCGCCCCGCCGACGGCCAGAAGCTCTCCGCAAGCCTACCCTGCGACCTGGTCCCCGATCTGATGCGGGTCGACGAACGTGGCTGGGTCTACATCGCCGAGGAAAGCGGCTACCTCGCCGGCTACGCGCCGAAGCCCATGCTCACCCTGGTCCGTGGCGGCGCCCGATAATCTGTGCCGCTCCGCCCAGCCTAGCTAATCAAACGGGATGCAGTTGAACTCCATCGACCAGCCCGCGAAGGTTGGCGTGCTCAGGCTGTCACTCGACGCGTTGAGCTTGGCCCGCACGCGAAGGAACGGCATGTAGTTCGTATGCCCTGCACTGATGAGCTCGTCGCCAACGTCGTAGCTC
>JBGUEF010000214.1:0-6108 GCA_041821485.1 Deltaproteobacteria bacterium | reverse complement strand
GCTTCGTCGATCGAGTAGCCCTCCATGAAAATCAAACGACCTGCGAGATCAGGGTGCTTCGTGGCCTGGTAGACACGTTGCAACAGTGCCTGGCCGTGGCCGTCGGCGGGATGTGCCTTGCCGGCGTAGATGATCGTCGCGCCGGGGTTGCCGTTGAGCAACTTGGCTAGTCGCTCGGGTTCGCTCAAGAGCAAGTCGGCGCGCTTGTACGGGGCGAACCTGCGCGCAAAACCAATGAAAAGGCTATCTTCGTCCAGCCGGGCGAGGATGTCTTGAAGCAGCGAGAGGTCTTCGCGCCTCCGTGTCCAGGTCTCGGTCAGGTGGTCTTTGAGCCACTCGACGTAGTCCGCGCGCAGCTCCCGATGGATCCTCCAGATTTCAGCGGGGTCGTGCTCGCGTAGCCACTCCCATCGGGAAGCATCTTCGATTTGGTCTCGCCAGTCGTGCCCCATCTCCCGCTCGATCAGCCGCTGCCAGCGCGGGGCGAGCCAGGTCGAAACGTGGACGCCGTTGGTGATGCTCGCGCACGGAACGTCGTCCGGGGAGTCGTACTCCGGGTAGAACTGCAGAAACATCTCCCGGGCGACTTCGCCATGTTTCGCACTGACGCCGTTGATTCGTCCAGAGTTTCTTACTGCGAGGGCGGTCGTTCCAAACTTGTTCGGTGCGTCGTCGGGCGTGTGGCCCAACCCCATCAAACGAGGCCAGTCCATGCGAAGCACGTGCTCGAAGCGCGTCAGATATGGGCGCACCATCTCCTCCGGAAAATGGTCGTGCCCTGCCGGCACCGGTGTGTGCGTCGTGAAGACGGTCGTGTTGCGGATGTACTCGAATGCCTCTTGCGACCTGAGGCCGTGGCGCTGAATCAGGTGGGCTGCCCGTGCGATGATGAGGAAAGCGCTGTGCCCTTCGTTCATGTGGAAAACGTCGGGTTCGATGTCGAGCTCCGTCAGCAGTTGATAGCCGCCGAGGCCCAGAACCATCTCCTGCCGCAGGCGATGGGCGACATCCCCACCGTACAATCGATTCGTGATCGCGCGGTCCTCAGGCCGATTCTCCGGCACGTTGGTGTCGAGCAGATAGAGCGGAATGCGTCCGACCTGGAGTTTCCACGCCCGTACCTGCACGGGGCCGGTTGGCAGCTGCACAGTCACCCGCAGCGGCGCGTAGCGGCCCACCATCACAGGCTCGAACGGTGGGCTCTCGAAGTCGTTCGTATCACCGCCGGCCTCCTGGTGGCCCTCGCGATCGATGATTTGATGGAAGTAGCCGTCGTGATAAGCGAGCCCGACCGCACACAGGGGAAGGTTCAGATCGCTCGACGCCTTCAGATGATCACCAGCGAGGATTCCGAGCCCTCCCGAGTAGAGCTTCAGAAAACCGGCCAGGCCGAATTCCATGCAGAAATAAGCGATGCGCGAGTCCTGCGTCTCTGTCGACTCCAGCATCTCACGATGGAATTTGGCGACGTCCGCGACGTACTGCTCGTCCATCGCCAGCTCCATGAGTCGAGCTGGCTTCACCTGGTCGAGCAGCGCGTGCGGATTCTCTTCGAGCTGGAACCAGAGGCTCGGGTCGATGCGCTTGAATAGGGAGGCTACCTCTGGGTGCCATCGCCACCAGAGGTTGGATGCGATCGCCAGTAGAGGCTGTAACTCCGCGGGAAGCGCATTGCTCACCATGAACGTGCGCGTGTATGGAGCAGGCTCTTCGCCTTCTTTGATGGGAGGCTTCACGAACAGGCCAAAGACCCCCGAGCTGTCGGACGACTTCGGAGCCGCCGAGGGCACGCTCAAGCGATCCATGGGCAGCCCCTTGCGCCGCGCGGCGCCTGCCGCAAGCGCGCGATGGTGCGCGTCTTCGTAGTGCTCCATGAAGTTAGACCAGTCGGTCAGCGCTGCGACCTTCAGGCACGCCTCTCCGAGCGACGCTCGGTCTTCCGGGGAGAGGTCGATGAACTCGAGTATTGCGGTCTTGAGCGAATCGCAGACTTCGGCGAAAGCGACGCCCTCTCGCTTCAGCACTCGCACCCCGGTTCGCTTTGCGTCGCCTTGCGCGGCCACCCAGCGGCCGAAGCCTGCGCGGTCCGTGGTGATGGCGGGAACCCCAAACGCCACGGCTTCGAGTGGGGTGTATCCCCAGGGCTCGTAGAACGACGGGAAGACGCCAAGGTCGGCTCCGGGAAGCAGATCCCAGTACTTGTGGCGGATCAATGGGTCGGTGCCGTCCAGGTAGATCGGGACATGCACGACGTGGACCCGTGCGCCATGGTGATTGTCGAAACCAAGCGCGTTCAACTGGTTCGTGATTGGATCGTTGGCCTCGTCGACGAGATCGTGCGTGCACCGCAACGGAGGGCCGGCCGATGCGCCGTGGGCGCGGTCCCAGAGCTGACGCTTCGGCTCGGCGTGACCTGCGGGGAGCATGGCGTACACGATCACGCGTTTCCCGTCGCGGGACTCCAGCTCCTTGGCCACATCAAACGCGGCATCGAGGTAGACGTCCACGCCCTTGTTGACGTACTCGTAGCGGCCGGCAAGCGCGAAGATCAGCGTATTGTCGCGGTCGTACTGATCGCCGGTGGTGAGCTCGGCGAGCTTGAAGAGCTCCTCTCGGGCCAATCGCTGTTGATCTGGAGCGACTGGCCTGGCGCCAAACCCGTTCGGCAAGATCACGTCGGGGCGTCGCCCGAGAAGGTGCTCGCATTCGAGCGCTGTAATCTCGCTGACCGTGGTGAAGACGTCGGCTTCGCGTGCCGCAACCGTTTCCATCGAGTGCTTCCCCGAGACCTGGAGCTCCCTGGCGGCGGCCTCGGGGTCGACGCTCGACAGCGATTTGTAGAAGTCGGGGTCCGCGCGCCGTCCCGCGAGCGAGCGGCCGAGCATCGTCGCGTGCGTCGTGAAAACCGTCCCGATCTCCGGGGCGGCCGTTTTCAGGTGCAAGATCGCACCGGCCGACATCCACTCGTGGGCCTGTACGATGGCGCTCTGTCGAGCCGGCAGTAGGTAGCGGTCGCGGATGTGCTCGATGATCATGCCGGCGCCGTGCGCGAACAGAACCGGGTCATGGTAGTCCCAGGCGCCGAACAAGGAGTCGAGCCCGTAGTCTTCCCAGTATCGGCCGAGGATCTCGTCCTTGCGCTCGTAGAGGCGGGACTGATTGATGAGCAGGCATCGGGGTTCACCGGGAACCAACCAGCGACCCATCAACACGCTCACCTCGTGGTCTTGTAGCGACGCGGCGAGATCCGGATCCCAGATGTCAGGCCGGAACTCGGGCGCGACGCCTTCGGTCCGTGGAACGTCCGGCCCGATGGTGATGTACCCGTCTTCGCCGTGACGTTGCTGTACGTCTGCCACACGGCTCGCCAAGACGGTGTGGATACCACCGACCATGTTGCAGACCTCCCAAGAGATCTCGAAAAACACCGCCTTGCTCATAGTCGAATCTGCTTCTCCGCCGGGGCCAGCACCGAGAGGTTCAAGTCCTTCATGACATTCATATAATGGATGAACGCGTCGTAGGGCCCCTCGTACGGACTAAAATAGTCGTGCACCTCAGCATCGGAAGCCGATTTCGTGGCCATATAGTAGAAATGGTCAGAGGTCTGCAGGCGGCGCCAAAGCGCCAGTAAGTGAGAATTATTACGTTTACGGATCTCGGGACCCAGGGCGTAGATCTCGGCCAAGGCTCGCTGTTGCATGGCGTTGCCTCGCCATGCGCTGATGTCTCGAGCTTCGTCGGCCCATGACACGGTTCGGTGGAAAGGGAGCTCTCCAAGGGCCGGATACCGGTCGATGACCTGGCTCGGAGTGAGGATATCCCAGTGCGGGTGCGTGAAGATGAGGTCCGGAAGGTGCTCGAGGAATTCGAAGATGCCGGTTTCCTTCCACTGGTGCTCGCCGAACGTCTCGTAGTCCATGAAGAGGTTGATGACGTCACCCGCGCCGCTATGCCCGTGGACCCAGCCGGCGAACTTGTCCGCGGTGAGCGGATACTCCCCCCAGGCCTGGTTCGAGAATCGAAACGCGATGTCGTCCGACAACTTGTAGTTCTTGGTGAGCAGCTTCGTGTCGCGACCCGCCACAGTATAGACGAAGTTCGGGCTTCGCCAGTCGAGGATGTCGTCCGCACCCTCGATCAGGATCGCCTCGAACCCGAGGTCCGAGATGAATTGCCCAATCTCGTCGTTGTAGATGAACTCGGTGTTTCGGAACACGCGTGGCGTTTGGCCAAACTCGTTTCGGATGAGCTTCATCTCGAGGTCGATTTGCTCGCGGTACTCGTCCTTGTCGTAGAGGGCAGCCAGACTGTGGTAGTACGTCTCCGCGACGAACTCGACTGCGCCCGTGTCCGCGAGCCGGACGAAGCTATCGAGCACCTCGGGCGCATAGAGCTTCATCTGTTCGATCGCGACGCCCGTCACCGCGTAGGAGATGCGAAACCGTCCGTCGGTGCGGTCGATGAGGCGAAGCATCGACTCGTTGGCCGGCAGATAGCACTTGTTGGCTACCTTGCGCAGGACCTCGGGGTTGAGCTTCTCGTCGAAATACTCGTGGTCTCGACCGACCTGAAGCGCGCCATAGGGCTTCAGTCGATAGGGCTGGTGTACTTCAAAATAGAAACAGACCGATGGCATGATTCACCTCAACCACGTAGGACCGACTCGTAGATCGGAACGAGTGTTGCCGCGGCAGCATCCCAGTGGATGTGCCGGATCTCTTCGCGAGCGCGTTCGACGATGACTCGCCTGAGCTCGGGGAGCTCCAGGAGCGCCACGATCTGGCTTGCGATCTTGTCGACATCCCAGAAGTCGACCTTGAGCGCATTGCGAAGGATTTCCGAGACCCCGGACTGCTTCGACACGATCACCGGCCGGTCGTAGCTCATCGCCTCTAGCGGAGCGATGCCGAAGGGCTCGGAGACCGACGGCATGACGTACACGTCGGCCGTCGAGAAAGCGCGCTCGACCTCTGCACCACGTAGGAAGCCGGGGAAGCGGAACGACTCGGTGATGCCGAGGTCTTCCACTAGGGCCTTCATGCGCGGAAGCATGTCGCCTGAGCCCGCCATGATGAACATCGCATCGGGCACCTGCTCGAGGACCCGCGCGGCAGCCTGGACGAAGTATTCCGGGCCCTTTTGGAAGGTGATGCGGCCGAGGAAAAGGACGACAGGCCCAGTGGACGTTCGCTGCTCGGTGTACGCCTCGACCGTTTCGCGCGCGTACACTCCGTTGTGCACGACCGAGATTTTGTCGAGGGGCGTGTTGTGAACGCGGTTGATCAGCCCGCGGGTGTAGTAGCTGACCGCGACGACGCGCGCAGCGGCTTCGAGCCCCTGATGTTCGACCGCGACGATGTCCCGGTCGGCCCCGTGGCCGGCGCGGTCGTACTCGAGGCTATGCACGTGAACCACCAGTGGGGCTCCCGCACGACGGGCGATCTCGATCCCTGCCGGGAACGTCATCCAGTCGTGGGCGTGCACCAGGTCGTACTTCTGTCCGTGGACCAGGCGAGTCGCCGAGATCGCATAGCGGGCAACTTCCGCAAAGAGGTCCTCCCCGTAGTGCGCGCCGGTTGGCGCCGCCTCGGCGAATGGCAGGGCGTCCCCCGGAATGTGCACGTGCTCCAGCCGGGTGACCTCATGTGGCGGCCCGGGCAAGGGGTTCACGATTTGTGCTGCCGCGATCTCGGCAGCTACGCTTTCTTTGAGCGCGCCGGTGCGGATCAGCTCCCGGTAAGTCACCTGGTCCAGATATGGCTTCAGCATTGCCGGCACGCGAAGCATGCGGACGCTAGGCTCGGCGGGTTGGCTGGCCTCCGATTGCGTGGCCGCTGCCGCGGCCGCAGCCGTGACGATGGGATCCGTGGCAAGCGCTGGCTCCGCCGCGATCAGCTCCGCGAGCGGGCGGGGCGTCTCGACCGGCACCGGGCCCATGAGAGCTGCAGAGGCTGCCCCGAGCAGTTGCATGTGCGGCGCGTTCTCCTCGCCGTACAACTTGGGTACGAGGAAATCGATCTCGATGCCCCGTTCAGCGAGCGAGGTCGTCAACCCCTCACAGGCTGTCCCGAGTCCGCCGCTGATGTGGGGAGGGTACTCCCAACC
>JBGUEF010000213.1:0-6127 GCA_041821485.1 Deltaproteobacteria bacterium | reverse complement strand
CGAAAGACTGGCCGTCCGGCGAAGAACCTCGGCCACGGTCTCGAACTCGAGCGTCCACGTCGGCCGTCGCGGCCCAAAAATCGCCCGGCGGGCCCGGATCAGCGGCTTCAAACCATCCATCAGGGTCCGAATGACATTCACGGCGCCGCACCCTAGCACGCAGAAAAAGGGGACAGTCCCCTTTTTGGAAGGGTTAAAGGGCCGACAATTAACCCTTGGGAAAAGGGGACTGTCCCCTTTTTTCTGGTAAGCCTGCGGCGATGTTGCTGGAGCGCTATTTGGAGTCGTTGGGGTCTGAAGCGATCCAAAAGGCCCTCGATCTCGACGGGCCTCGGCCGGCGCTGGTCCGGCCTACTCAGGATCCGAAGTTTGGGGACTTTCAGATCAATGGGGCGATGCCGCTTGGCAAAGAGCTCAAGAGACCGCCGCGAGAGCTGGCGCAGCCTATTGCGGAGGCATTGGCTGGCGTCGATGCGATCGAAAAGGCCGAGGTCGCGGGGCCCGGGTTCGTCAACATCCATCTCGCGCCCTCGTGGATTGCGTCCAAGCTGACCGAAGCGTTGCGGGACGCTGCGCGTGACGGGGTGCCGGCGGTCGACGAGGTTTCCAAGGTGATCGTCGACTTCTCGAGCCCGAACATCGCCAAGCAGATGCATGTCGGGCACCTGCGGTCGACGATTATTGGCGATGCGATCGCGCGAATCTTGTCGTTCATGGGTCACGACGTTGTCCGCGACAACCACCTCGGCGATTGGGGCACTCAGTTTGGGCTGCTGATCGTCGGGATGCGCGAGTGGGGAGAAGAAGACGCCCTGCAAGCGAAGCCGATCGTAGAGCTCGAGCGGGTGTACAAGCTCGCATCCGAACGGGCGGGCAACGATGAGGAGTTCGCCGAACGCGCACGGGCGGAGCTCGCGAAGCTCCAAAGCGGCGACGAGCAAAACCGCAAGCTCTGGGAGCACTTCGTGGAGGTGAGCCGCGGAACTCTCGAAGCCGTGTACGCCGAGCTCGATGTCTCGTTCGATGTCTGGCTCGGCGAGAGCGCCTATCACGACGCTCTCCCCGGCGTGGTCGACGATCTCCTGGAGCGCGGCATCGCGCGCGAGGACGACGGGGCCGTGTGCATCTTCTGGAACGAGATCGACGGCGCCCCCAAGGCGCTCCGCAAACAGAAGACGCCGTTCATCATCAGAAAGAAGGACGGCGCGTTTCTCTACTCGACAACCGACATTGCGACCGTCCAGCACCGTAAGGACCATTTCCATGCGGACCGGGCGCTCTACATCGTCGACAACCGCCAGGGGCTTCATTTCCAGCAACTGTTTGCGGTGATGAAGCTCCTCGGCGCAGACATGGAGCTCGAGCACATCGGCTTCGGCACGGTGCTCGGCAAGGACGGAAAGCCCCTACGAACGAGGGACGCGAGCGGCCATGTGATCACCCTGGTGTCGTTGCTCGAAGAAGCGAAGCAGCGAGCGCGTCAACGAATCGACGAGGGCATTGCCGAAGGCCGGCTTCGGGTTCGGCCCGAGGAAATGGACGAGGTGTCACAGGTCGTCGGCGTCGGCGCGGTGAAGTACGCCGACCTCCGGCAGAACCGGCTCAGCGACTACCAGTTCGACTGGGACAAGATGATCTCGTTCCAAGGCAATGCGGGACCGTACCTGCAATATGCCTACGCGCGCTGCGCCTCGATTTTCGCAAAGGGCGGCGTGGATATGGACGCGATGGCGGCCAGCGCGACGATCACGCTCGAGGCGCCCGCCGAACGAACCCTCGGCAAGCACTTGCTGCGGTTTTCCGATGTCGTCTACCAGGCCGGCGCAACCAGTCAGCCGCACCTCGTCTGCGAGCACATCTACGAGCTGGCCCGTGCGTTCAACGGCTTCTACGCCGAGTGCCCTGTACTCGATGCCGAGGGCACCGCGCGAGAGAGCCGGCTTGGGCTGACGGCGCTGACCGCCCGCCAAATCCGCCGTGGCCTCGGCCTCGTGGGGATCAGCGTAGTGGATAGAATGTAGCGAAATTCGCTGTATTTCCCGCCGCGGGAGCGCGAGTGTGCTATGCGAAGGCCGCCGATGAAGGGCCGAGTCGTTCGAACATCCCATGAAAGCCAGTGTCTGAGCGACAACCCGCTCGGCGACCCGCACGAACGCGATCTCTACGTCTATCTGCCTCCGCAGTACGATGGAACGCGGCGTTTCCCCGTGGTGATGATGCTCGCTGGCTTCGGCTCGACGAATCACTCGATCGCAGGTTGGAGCCCATGGAAGCCGAACGCGATCGAGCTGTTTGACCGGCTGATTGCCGAGGGGCAATGCAAGCCCGCGATCCTGGTGCTGCCCGACTGCTTCAATCGCTGGGGTGGGTCGCAGTTCATCGATTCGGAGGGGACCGGGCGCTACCAAACGTATCTCGCCGACGAGGTCTTTGCATTCGTCGACGCAGAGTTCCAGACGATCCCCAGTCGCGAGGCGCGAGCGGTTGTCGGACGTTCGTCCGGCGGATTCGGGGCGCTCCGCCTTGGGATGGACAGGCCCGACGTGGTGTCGGTCATTGGGAGCCACGCGGGTGACGCGGCCTTCGAGGTCAGCATGCGACCCATGCTCACAAGCGCAGCGATCGCGATCGATCTTGCGGGCGGCCTCCGCGCGTTTGCCGAAGAGATCCCCGTGGCAGGTCCAAAGAACGCAACCCAGTTTGATGCGATCTTCGTGCTCGCCGCCGGTGCAGCATATTCACCCGACCCCGCCGGTTTTCCCCTTGCGGAAATCCCGATGGACCCTGCTACCGGCGAGCTCCGTGAAGACGTCTGGTCGAGATGGCTTCGGCAGGATCCACTCAGGCGGATCGACACTTCCGCGGGAGCTTTGCAAACAATGTCGCTTATTTACATCGATGCAGGCAACAGGGATGAGCACGGGCTACACTTCGCAGCGCGGATGCTCGACGACGCGCTCCGCAAGCATGGGTTGCCCGTTCACTACGAGGAGTACGAAGGCGGACACCGAGGCACTTCGTGGCGTTACGAAGTCTCGCTCCCGCAAATCGTTGAAGCACTTCGAGGACCCGAATGACGACCAAAAAGAAGAGCACCCCAGAAGCGACCGAGGCCACGGGCGCAGAGTCCGCGGCGGACAAGAAGGCGACCGGCGGTGGAGCTGTCGCTGCAGCTCAGAAGATTCTCGCGGACGAAAACCCACAATCGAAGATCGCGGAACATGGCGAGACCATGATGGAAGGGCCGCGAACGGCTGCGACCCAATCCGCGCGTGTGCTCGGTGAAATCATCGGGGCCAGGCCGGAGCTCGTGGTGCCCCTGGTGGCCAAGTTTGCGAGGGGCGTTTCGTCCTCGAACAAACGCGTCGTGCAAACCTCGGCCGAGGCGCTCCCCGCCATCGCCCGGATCGCGCCCGCCCGCGTCGCCCGGCAGCTCGACGTACTCAAGAGCTCATTCGAGGAAGCCAACGATGTAGGCAAGGATGGCCTCGTCAAAACGTTCGCCGCTCTGTGCACCGCATCGGTCGCCTACCAGAAGCGCCTCGAGCCGGTACTCACCCTCGCCCTCGATGGCGCGGACGGAAAGACGCTCTTCGCCTGGAGCCAGATCGTGCTCCCGGCGTTGAAAGGCGAGCCCCATGCGCGTGCGCGGGCCGTCGTCGAAGGCCGGCTCGACTTGATTCCCCGGTCGTATGCGCAGCAGATCGCCGACTTCCTCGGCATCAAGCTGCGGCTACGCTACCGCTGATTGACGAGCATGAAGTCGTAGTCCTTGTTCCGGTGGTCGAAGTCGCGCTCGCTCAAACCCGGATTGAGCTCGAGCACCGAATATTCGTAGGACTCGTAGAGGTTCCCGCGGTAGTCCCATGACTTCGCCTTGAGCATCATGAGCGTCCGCTTTCCGATGAAGTACTCCCCGCGGCGGGCGTAGTAGTGCGGGACGAACACTCGCTGACCTTCGCTGACGTCTGTCGGCGAATCGATTTCGTCGTTGTGGTGAAGGATCACGTACATATCCTGCCCGACCCGCGTGGCGAGCTCCCAGAGGTCCTCTGCGTGTCGAGCCCTCACATAGTGCCCGCCGGGCCTGGACTCGACGTAGATGCGCCAAGTCGGCTCGCCGCTAACCACACCGCCATCGGACAAGCTGAGGGTCGCATCACCCCGATCGATCGCTTTGCGGATGTTGCGGGTGCCGACTTCGAGCATGCGTTCGAGTCCGAATGACGTGATCGGATGGTGGTTGTCCTCCATCGCCACGCGTCCCAACGGACTGAGACTCACGGCGACGTCTGGAATCGAGCCCTTGTGCGCGCGCAACCTGTCCCTGTTGACTCCTCGAACGTAGATGCCCTCTCGTCCCGCGTGCGGCTCGATGTACTTCACGTAGACCTTGAATGGCCGCGAAAACTTGAACTCGATTGTCTGCTCCACGAGCTCGTCACCAAAGAGCTCCCGCTTCACCAAGGTCCCGCGGTAATCGTAGACCGCGGCCATCGCGTTCGCCGACTGCTCGAGGAGAGCCTCGATACGGGCGGTCTGCGAAGCCGGCGCCTCGACTAGGTCCTGCGCCTGCGCCGTCCCCGCGCTGAGCAGAGCGGCCAGCAGAAGAGGGACCAGAGCCCTTTTCCGCGCACGGTCAGCGAGCGCGAATCCACTCATAGGAGAATCGAGGTTTCGTAGCCTTCGGGGCGTTCGTAGCCGAGGAGCTGGAAGGTCGTCGCCGAGATGTTGGCGATGCCCGGGTTCTGAATACCGTCGTCGAGGCGGAGCGTACGGTTGCCTGGGACGTAGACGTAGCAAGGGACGGCGTTGAGCGTGTGGCTCGTCTTGTTCCTCAAGTTCCCGGTGGCATCGCGCTTGAAGTCTCCCGACTTCTTGTCGAGCTCGAACATCTCGTCGCAGTTGCCGTGGTCGGCCGTGACGATGAGCGCGCCGTTGAGCTTTTCGATCACGGGAATGATCCGCGCCAGCGAAAGATCAACCGCCTCAACCGCAATGACGGACGCGTCGAGGCTGCCAGTGTGGCCCACCATGTCGCCGTTGGCATAGTTGATGCGCCCGTGCCGCATGCCGCCGCGGTGAAGAGCCGCGAGCGTCGCATCCGTGATCTCCGCGGCCTTCATCCAGGGGCGTTGCTCGAAGGGGACCAGGTCGCTCGGAACTTCGACGTATTCCTCGTAGACCTCGTCGAACATCCCGCTCCGGTTGCCGTTCCAGAAATAGGTCACGTGACCGAACTTCTGGGTCTCGCTGCAGGCAAACTGGCTGACCTGATTGCGTGCAAGGTACTCCCCCATGGTCCGATCGATGTGCGGGGGCTGCACGAGGTAGTGACGAGGGAGCTTGAGGTCGCCGTCGTACTCCATCATGCCGACGAACTCGACGTCGGGGATCGGGCCACGGTCGAACTCGCTGAGCTCGGGCTCGGTAAACGCGCGCGTGAGCTCGAGCGCGCGATCCCCACGGAAGTTGAAGAGCACGACGGCCGCTCCATCGCGAATCGGGCCGACTGGATCGCCCTCGCCATCGACGATCACGAAGCTCAGGAGGTCCTGGTCGATCATCCCGGGGTTTTCGTCGCGGAGAGTCTTAATCGCCTCGGTCGCGCTCGAAAAGCCCCTGCCCTCACCGAGCACGTGATGCTTCCAGCCGCGCTCTACCATCGACCAGTCGGCGTTGTAGCGGTCCATGGTGATGAACATGCGGCCGCCGCCGGACGCGATGCGGTAGTCACGCCCGCCCTGCTCGTTGAGATCATGCAGCACCTTCTCGAGCGCCTCGACGTATTCGAGCGCGCTGGTCTCCGGCACATCCCGCCCGTCGAGCAGGATGTGCACACGCGCGTGCTGCACGCCCTCCTCGTTGCATTGGCGCAGCATCGCAAAGAGGTGCTTGATGTGGCTGTGCACATTGCCGTCCGAGAGTAGGCCGATGAAGTGCATTGGCTCCCCGGACTCGCTGACGCGTCGGACGAGTTTCTTCCACTCTTCGCCTTCGAAAATCTCGCCGCTGTCGATCGCCATCTGCACGCGCTTGGCGCCCTGGTCGAAGATGCGCCCGGCCCCAAAGGCGTTATGGCCGACCTCGCTGTTTCCCATGTCGTCGTCGCTTGGAAGACCGACGG
>JBGUEF010000212.1:0-6150 GCA_041821485.1 Deltaproteobacteria bacterium | reverse complement strand
GCACGCACCGCTTGCATGGCCGGCTTTCGACGATGCAACGGGCCACGCTCACCGGCTCGCCACATGGCGACAAGAGCTCGTTGACCATGTCGATCCAGATGCCCTCGGCGAACTCGTCGAGCGCGCTCGTGTCCACCTGCGGCAGGCTGCGAACCGGCTCCTTGGAAGCCCCGGGTGCGGGCTTGACCGTCGGAGAC
Source organism: Deltaproteobacteria bacterium (assembly GCA_041821485.1). Lineage (GTDB taxonomy): Bacteria > Myxococcota_A > Polyangia > Polyangiales > Houyiibacteriaceae > SG8-38. The sequence continues at coordinate 5,953 of JBGUEF010000212.1, read as the reverse complement.
CCTTGTTTGGGGCCGCTATCCGCTTCCGTCGAGCGCTCACAGCCGAGCAACGCGAAAACCAACAAAACGCACAGTGCCATCCAGCGCATGGGGAAGCCGATCCTAGCAGAGATTCTGGGGGGTGCCGTGGGGCTACGAATCGCTGTAGCTGGTGAGCTGAGCCCGAACGATGTCCTCATTGATGCCCGTTCGGATGTATTCCTTGAGACAATCCGCAATGGTTACCATCAGGTCATCCATTCCGTTGTCCTCGATCAGCCTGGACAGAAGGGCCCTAGACTCGCGGCTGTCTTCATCGCGCAAGAACTTCCGGACTTCCTCGATTGTGATTCCGCCCTGGAAGTCGATGTAAGCGTTTTCCATGAGGTACCGCGCAAGCTCGTTCACATGACCCTCCGTCTCACCGTAATTCGGTCATCTATTAGACACCCGAATGCCGAAACGGCAAGCGATAAAGGTCCTCGTCGGGCCCGAGCCTGCTTTTCTAGACCTCCGGCTCGTGTAATCGTGCCCGGCTATGGAGCCCAGGACCCATCTCCGAGCTGATCCCCGCTTCTGTGGCACAGCGATCGAGCTGAGCGAGGGGTCCGCGCGGGTGGCCCTCGAGGCCATTGACTCCATGGTCGTGGACGCGCACGGGCTGATTCACGGCGGGTTCATCTTCGGTCTCGCCGACTATGCGGCGATGCTGGCGGTCAACGACCCCAACGTGGTCTTGGGAGCGGCGGAGACCCGCTTCCTCAAGCCGGTTCGCCTCGGGGACCAGTTGATCGCGAGCGCGCAAACGATCGATGCGCTTGGCCGGAAGTACCAGGTGCGCGTCGAGGCCACGGTGAACGCCCAGAAGGTGTTTGAAGGGACGTTTACCTGTTTCGTGCCCGAGCAACACGTGCTCGGGGAAGTTGGGAGTAAGTAATGGCAGACGACGGCGGCGCGATCATCGGACGGATCCTCGCATCTCGCGGCGTGAAGCAATTGTTCACTCTGTGTGGTGGACACATCTCACCCATTCTCGTCGGCGCAGAGGCCAACGACATCAAGGTCGTCGACGTGCGCGACGAGGTGAGCGCGGTCTTCGCTGCAGACGCGGTCGCGCGCATGACCGGCATCCCCGGCGTTGCTGCAGTGACCGCCGGGCCAGGCGTGACGAACACAGTTACGGCGGTGAAGAACGCGCAGCTGGCTCAGTCCCCGCTCGTGATCTTCGGCGGCGCGGCGGCAACGCTACTCAAAGGCCGCGGCGCGCTGCAGGACATTGACCAGATTTCGCTGATGGAGTCGATCACCAAATGGGCGGTCTCGATCAAGAAGGTCAACAGCATTGGGCCGACGGTAGAGAAGGCCTTTGATCTCGCCCAGGACGGGGTTCCGGGGCCGGTCTTCATCGAGGTGCCGATCGACGTCCTCTATCCCGAGGAGATGGTCCGCGAGATGTTCATGAAGGAGAGCGGCGTCAAGGATGGCAAGAACCTCGGCTCCAAGGCGCTCGAGCTCTACATGCGTGGCCATTTGTACCGGCAGTTCCACCAGCCCCATGTGAGTATCGTCCCGCCGATTCGCGAATCCCTCCCCCCCAAGCCGAGCACCAAGAGCCCCCACGTCGCCAAGGTCGCTTCGCTCCTGCGCACCTCCGAGCGGCCGGCGCTGGTCATCGGCAGTCAGGCGCTGGTCAACTGCCGCGACGCTGCCCCGATTGCAGACGCCGTGCAGGCCCTGGGGGTCCCGACTTGGCTCGGAGGCATGGCGCGAGGCTTGCTGGGCCGGCACAGCGACATTCAGTTTCGCCACAAGCGAAGCGCTGCGCTCAAGGAGGCCGATCTGGTCATCGTCGCGGGCTTCCCTTTTGATTTCCGTCTCGGCTACGGGCGAAGTATCTCGAGCCGGGCGACACTCGTCGCTGCGAACCTCAGCTCGAGCGAGATGCGGAAGAACCGACGGCCCGAGATTCCCGTTCATATGCACTCGGGCGAGTTTCTGCGAGAGCTCGCGAGTGCGGTGGGCGGAGGGCTTGGTCCCTGGAGCGATTGGTTCGATACGCTTCGGGCCCGCGAGGTCGGGCGTGATGATGAGATCAACGAGCAAGCGCGAGCAGCCACGGATCTCGTCAACCCCCTTCAACTGTTTCAGCGCATCGAAGAAAAGATGGCGGACGACGCGGTGCTCGTGGTCGATGGTGGGGACTTCGTTGCGACCGCGTCGTACATCTTGCGACCGCGGCGGCCCCTCTCCTGGCTCGACCCGGGCGTGTTCGGCACACTTGGCGTCGGCGGCGGGTTTGCCGTTGGCGCATCCTTGGTTCGGCCCGGCAAAGAGGTCTGGCTGATCTACGGCGACGGGTCTTGCGCCTACAGCCTCGCAGAAATGGACACCTGCGTCCGACACGGACTTGCTCCGATCGCGGTGATCGGAACCGACGGTTCCTGGTCACAAATTGCCCGCGAACAGATCCCGATGCTCGGCACAGACGTCGGGACGGTCCTGAATCGGACCGCCTACCACGAGGCGGCCCAAGGGTACGGCGCGGTCGGGCTTCTCCTAGACGACCCGTCCAAAATCGACGCCACGCTGGAAGAAGCCAAGGCGCTCGCCGCAGCCGGCAGGCCGGTCGTGATCAACGTGCACATTGCCGCCACCGACTTTCGCAAGGGTTCCATTTCGGTTTAGGCACGATGGCCACTTGGCGACAACGACGCAGGGCACAGCGCCGGCTCAAGGACGAGGTCGGCCTCTGGTACCACCCGCAATACAAGGTCGAGGCGCTCGCCGAAACCGCGCGCGTTCCGGGTGTCGAAGTCGCGCGAGGTGAAATGATCCTCGGAACCCTCGGCGCCGAGGGCCTGATAGGCCCCAAGCTGGTGCGCCCTGCTCCCCTGATCGCCTTGACGGACCTCGCGAAGGCGCACTCCGAGACCTACCTCGATCAAACGGCCCGCCCCGATTATCTGGGCCGAATCTTCGGGCTCGAACCGCACTTCATCGACCCAGACCCGATCCTGATCGCCCAGCGCCGACAGGTCGGAGGCACCGTCGAGGCGGCCCAGTGGGCCATTCGCGGCAAAGATCGCGTGGCATTCAACATCGGGGGCGGCTTTCATCACGCCGAGCCAGAGTCGGGAATGGGGTTCTGTGTTTACAACGATATCGCCGTGGCGATCGCCTCCTTGCGCGACGAGGGCTTCGAGGCCCCCATTGCCATCGTCGACCTCGACTACCACCAGGGCAACGGCAACATCGTCACGTTCGAGGACGACAAGACGGTCTGCACCTACTCGATTCACGGCTCGGTTTGGAGCCACGTCGAGGCCGCGGCAGACAAGCAGTTTCTGATGCCCTCCGAGACCGACGACGAAGCGTACTTGCACGAGCTCCGCGAAACGCTGCCCGGAATGCTCGATGCAATCGATCCTGGACTGCTCTTCTACGTCTCTGGAAACGACGTTCTGAAGGGGGATCGTCTCGGCGAGTTCATGCTGACCCGCGAGGGTGTGCTCGAGCGCGATCGCTTCGTGATCGAGATGGCGCGCAAGCACGAGTGCCCCGCCGTGGTGACGCTCGGCGGCGGCTATAGCGACGACGCCTGGCGTTCCTCGACAGACTTCATCCGTTGGCTCCTGACCGACGAAGCAAAGGTGACCGAAGAACCCAAGACGAGCGTCTACGAGCAGTACGCTCAGATCGCGCAGGAGCTCGACCCATACGACCTGCAGCGCCCGAGCGGGGAATGGGAGCTCAGCGAGGCCGACCTGATGGGAGACCTGGCCGGTCCGGGATACCGAGGGACACGGATCCTCGGCTACTACTCACGGCACGGCATCGAGTTCGCGCTGGAGAAATACGGACTGGCGGACGAGATCCGCAAGCTCGGCTTCGCCCGGCTTCGACTGACGGCCGATCCGAGCGATCCCGAGCGCCAGCACCTCACGGTGCACGGAACCAAGGGCGGTGAAGAGCACCTTCTGGTCGACCAAGTGATTCGGCGCGTGGTGCGACCCGCCCCCGAGGGTCTCGAGCCGCCTGATGAAATCGAGCTGCTCTACGTCGAGTGGATGATGCTCCAGAACCCGACAGAAGAATTCTCGCTGCGCCATCCACAATGGCCGGGGCAGGACCATCCAGGCCTAGGCATCGGGGAGCAGGCCATGCACATGCTGTTTCAAGGCGCGACCCGGCTGGGGCTCGACGGCTTGGCCCACCACCCCTCGCGCTACCACATCGCCTTCATCGGAGGGGCGCAGTCCTTCTTCCTCGATCCGAAAATCCAAGGTCGCTTCGAAGCGATCCGGGAGGTGCTCGCGCCGCTCGATCTCGCGGAGGCTGCCTGGAAGATGGAACGCGGCGAGGTGTGCTGGTCCGATGGCGAGCCGGTCGAGTGGATCGCCGAGGACATCGTCATCCCGGCGAGCGAACGGTTCTTCTCCTATCTCGGCTCCACCCACTACCAGCAACCCCGCGCCGAAGCCCTGGAACGTGCCAGGGAACGCGGCATAGTCTTCGAGCCGACTCGCAGGACCTAGCGGCGGGCCCATTCGAGAATCCGCCTCAAAACAGCACGGCGCCCCGCAGAAGCGAGGCGCCGTGGTTAGAGGGTTCGTAAGCCGAGTTTTGTAGCCCGCGCTCGTCGCCGAGATGCGGGTCGTGATCATTCTTCTGGGACCGATGTCGCCATCGGCCTCGAGCGACGCTACCCGGAGACTCGGGCGGGACCACCCTCAACGCCTCCCTATTTGGTCTTGCTTCGGATGGGGTTTGCCGTGCGACCGACGTTACCGCCGGCCCGGTGAGCTCTTACCTCACCCTTTCACCCTTGCCGCGCGGCCTTTCGACGGCGAGGCGGTCTGCTTTCTGTGGCACTTTCCTCGGGGTCGCCCCCACCAGGCGTTACCTGGCATCCTGCCCTATGAAGCTCGGACTTTCCTCCCGTGTGCGGATGCACACCAGCGATCACGTGAACCTGTCTAACCGACTGAGGGTAAGGCCGGGCGCCGGGCCTTGCAACTACACCGGCGAGCTGGCCGCTGATGCGGGCGAGGACTCCGGCAGCGGGAATCGCACCACATCCACGAGGATGTAGAGCAGCCCGAGGAGCACCACGACGGTCTCCCAGATGTACTGCTCGTCGTACCAGCCGATGAAGAACTGCAGAATTATCCCTCCGATCCCCACGAGGATCAGCGCGACCGTATAGCGAAGGCGTTCAATCGCTAGCGGGGCCATCAACACGACGAAGCTATAATAGTAACAAGTGAGCTCGAAGAACCCGATGATCAGGATCGAGCTCCCTGCCAGGACGGCCCATGGGGCCAGCCGCCGGCCCGCGACTGCGAGCAGAACGAACATCCCGAGGAGGATGAGGGCGTGGAGCCAGCGCCTGTCGTGCTTCGTTTCCTTGCGTGCTTGTTTCCACTTCGCCCACGGGTCATCGAGGCTCGAGTCCTTGGTGAATCGGCCGACCTGACTCGGCTTGTACGAGAGCACCGTCGGGAGCCCCATGTGGTTGGTGAGCGGCGTCTCCGCGTGTTTGAGTGTATTCGTGAGGAACTGCGAGTGGGCGTCCACCCCGTTGATCGCGACGCTGGCCGAGCAGAGCACGAGCAGCCCCAGGACGCCGCCGGCGATGAATCGTTTGTCGCTCGCATCGAGCCACGGGCGATCGATCTTCTTTCGTCGGATGAACCGATCGATCACGGCGGCAATCGGTCCGCCAGCGAGAGCCGCGGGGAACAGCCGGAGGAGAGCACTCCATGAGAGTGCGAAGCCGGACAACAAGGGGAAGCCGCGCTTCAACAGGCACACGGCGGCAACCGCCATGAAGAACCAGGGCACACGGGCAAAGCTCCCGCCCGTCCAGAAGTACGCCCAGGGGTACCCCGTCCCCCACACCAGCACGGCGAGGGCGGTCGAGCGCAAACCGAAGGCCCAGAGAATCATGAGAAACGCACCGCCGTAGAGCGCG